>DAOVIC010000087.1 GCA_030671565.1 Anaerohalosphaeraceae bacterium | reverse complement strand
GGCCCTGAATACTTTTAGCATTTTCCGTGTACTCCTTTCTGCGATCTTTTACCCTTTACGCGAGGATTTTTTGATTTCCATAAAAAAAACCGCCGTTCCTGCGAGAGGAACGACGGTTTATGATTTTAATCATCAGGAAATCGCATGGGCCTGTAAGATGGAAAGGCATTTGCGGATTTTCCGCTGTCGCTTCTGTGTTCCAATCGCGAGAACAACACAAACAAATCGACATACAGGTAGGTTTTCTGACTTGCATCCTACCTCAGGATCCCTTCCCATCCGGTTCTACGGACAGTGGGTTAACATCCCTCGGATTTGCGACCGTATCCCTGTTTTGTTGGATATTGGGTCACATCGGACGCTTACAGCGGCGCGACCGTCGCGGAATTTCACCGCGTTCCCATTTGACTATCTGAAAGCAAAAAACTTCCAGGCCTGCAGTCAATTATCAACTTTTCATAAAAGAACTGAACTACTTATGGGACTTTTACCATAGAGCCGGTCAGGTATCAAGGAAAAAATGGGAGTTTTTTTATTTGCCCCACATAATCGCGATGATCACAACCAGCGATATTACCACTATCAGGCAAATGCTGAGGCTTGTTATAAACATCCACATGAAACGTGTATTTTGGTTTGAGATGATATATTTTAGATACCTGTCGCTTGCGGCAAATGTTTTGTTCATCCGCGTGATGCTTTCTGTCTGGGTTGCTGAGGTTTTGTTGAGTTTGCCCATGTTGTTATTAAAGCGGTTGAAATTTTCGCTGACCTGTACATTGGCATCGGCGGCGACGGAGAGCTTGCTGCTCATTTCTTCAAGTATGTTGGATTGCTTGCCTGCCTGACGGGGTATGCTTTCGATCGCTTCGAGGAACTGTGACTCTTTCAGCTCCC
Organism: Anaerohalosphaeraceae bacterium; assembly: GCA_030671565.1. The sequence goes on along the minus strand of DAOVIC010000087.1, from coordinate 6,865 downwards.
TTCTTGAGAGTTCGGCGCAGATGGCATCTGAGAGGTCCTGCTGGCTTTGTACTGTCTGGGGAAGCGAAGCAAGTACTTCCGGGAGTTTATTCATTCTTTCGAGAAGCTGCTGCTGCTGGTCGGCGTGCTTGCCAAGGTTTTCATTTATTCCTGCCAGCTGGGCGATCAGGAGGTCGAAGGCTTTTGATGCGGGCGGATGGGCACCTTTTTTTATCGACTCGACGGGTTCGAGAGTTATCACCGGCTCGGTTTGGGTAGTGGTTTCAACTGCTGCGGCGGTGCTTGTGACGGTATCCTGTATTTTGGTCCGGTGGCGATATGAGCCTTCGCTACTTGATCGCCATTTGCCTACTTTTGACCAGAATTTTTTTAGCGCCATACAAATTCCCTTTCTAAAGGGTGCTATCTCAAAGAATCGGTTCACTGGCATATTATACCCTTAAGGGTAGTAAATGCCCGCGATTAAAACGGTAACTATTTGTTAAAAATTAAGTTGCCGCGAACAAAACGGGAATTTTCAATCGTGATAAGTATAGAGACTTTTTGGGTGTAAGTCCAAGAATTTTTTGTTAGTATTGGTGCAAATATACTGCTGCCAATCATAGGAGAAAAAATGAAATTGCTAACATATATTTGTGAAAATAGCGTATCTTTCGGAGTGCTTGGCGAAAAAGGGATCGTGGATATTGGGGCGTGCTGCACAGATCCTGATCGGCCTCGAAGCGTCAAGCAGGTATTGGCACGAGGGAGCGATTATCTGAAAAAGCTGTCTTTTCTGGCAGATTCGGCGGATAGTTTCATCCCGCTTTCCAGCGTGAAACTGCTTGCTCCGATCCCGAATCCGGGGAAATTGGTGGCGCTTGCGGGGAATTATTCAAAACATATCATCGAGGCTGGTTTAAAACTGGGGCTTACCGATCTGCCGGGGCAAAATACTGTGCCGAGGCCGTTTCTTATGCCCGGGAGCGTGGTTTCTGACCCTGATGCCGAAATCGCGTGGCCCAGCTATAGCGAAGAGGTGGATTACGAGGTGGAGCTTGCGGTTGTTATCGGTGAAAAGGCCAGTTGTGTGTCGGCTGAGGATGGGCTGGATTTTGTTGCTGGTTATACCGTCGCAAACGATGTTTCTGCGCGGAGCGTGACTTTTAAGGAAAATCGGGGTGAGCGGCCCTGGGACGAATTTTTCGATTGGCTCGGCGGTAAATGGTCGGATGGTTTTTTGCCGATCGGGCCGTGGATCGTTACTGCCGATGAGGTTGGGGATGCCGGGAGGCTTGACATCGAGCTTAAGGTGAACGGGCAGGTTCGTCAGAGTGCCAATACGGGGCAGATGATCTTTGGTGTTGCCGAGATCGTTTCATTCGTTAGCCATATAATGACGCTTAATCCGGGGGATATCATAGCTACCGGGACGCCGGAGGGTGTGGGGATGGCGACTGGTGATTTTCTTAAGCCGGGGGATGAGATGGAATGTACTATCGAAAAGATCGGAAGTCTGAAAAACAGGCTTGGCGGGTATCCGCAAGATTTTTACAGGCCGCTTACTCGCGGCTGCTGAGTGGCGGAAAAACTTGACCTTATTGCATATCTGGTGTAAATTGCCTGTTGATATATTATGAAAAAACATAAACCTATAATTGGAATCCTTGGGGGTATCGGATCGGGCAAGAGTACTGTTGCTGCCGCTTTTGGCGGGCTTGGGTGCGGTTTGGTGGATGCCGATGCGATCGTGCACGAACTTTTGCGGGATGACGATACCATAAAACGACTTACCGATGTTTTTGGCGTGGAAATTGTCACTGCGGACGGGATTGTGGACCGCCAGCGGCTTGGCCTTGTGGTGTTTGATGATATCGAGCGGGTCAAGAAGCTCAATAAGATAATCCATCCGAAGGTACTTGGCAGGTGCGAAGAGCTTATTTGCTCATATACAGCCAACGATGATGTTCAGGCGATCGTGCTTGATATGCCTTTGCTTATGGAAGTTGGGTGGGATAAACGGTGTGATATCCTTGTTTTTGTGGCATGCGATGCGGAAAAACGTGAGCTGCGCAGCGGTAAACAGAGCTCAAACGCAAAGAAATATCTAAAAAAACGTGAAAAATTTCAAATTTCTCTGGACAAAAAGGGAAACATAGCACATTATACTGTCGATAACAATTCTGACGAATCGGCGATAGCCGATCAAGTCGAGCGTATCTTCTCGATTATAATTAACAACTAATCCCCTTTAGGGTAATAAATTTCCGCGAGAAACGTTGCAATCTATTGTTGTTAAATGACATATCCGCATATTATAGCGTATTTTAAAATTCGGGTTGATATATTATAGATACATTGGGGTTTCACTGTTTTAGATGCCATCTCATTTTTTTGGTATTCTGCTTTCTTTGTGCAGATTTATTTTCCCCTCACAGAGATTTCCTTACATGTGAAACGAAAAGCGATATTTTAGCATTGATTTCAAATTCAGAAATAGCAATCAATAATTATGGCTAAATTGGTTAGCGAAGGAGATAGAATGGCCAAAAAGAAAGACGCCGGTGACAGTGGTGCAGCAGCTGTCGAACAAGATGAAAAAAAATCCGCAGTAGAGGAGATATCGCCAGAGAGCAGCACGGACAATGGAGGCGGCAGTCCAAAGGAAGGCGGCAAGAAGCGGAATAAGAAGAGCAGTAAGAAAAAATCGAAAAAGGATTCTGACGAATCTATTCATGCCAAGTACGAGCGAGTCAAGAAGGGGAACCTTTATCTTGCAGACCTGCAGAAGCTTAAAGTTTCCGAACTTATCGAGCTTGCCAAGCAAGATGGTATTTCCGATTATCTCGGATTGAGCAAACAGCAGCTCGTGTTTAAAATACTTAAAGAGCGTATTCGCCAAAACGGTTTGATGTTCGGTGAGGGAGTTCTTGAAGTATTGCCGGATGGATTCGGTTTCCTTCGCAGTCCGAACTACAGCTACCTTTCATCTCCTGACGATATTTACGTATCCCCTTCTCAGATAAGGCGTTTTGGTCTTCGCAGCGGAAACATCGTTTCCGGTCAGATCCGTCCGCCGAAGGAAAGCGAAAAGTATTTTGCACTTTTACGTGTTGAAGCTATCAACTATCAGGAACCAGACAAGCTGTCCGGCAAAGCTGTGTTTAAGGATCTTACGCCGCTTCATGCGGAAGACCGTCTTATCCTTGAGACCAATTCCGAAGAGCTTAGCATGCGTATAATCGACCTTGTCACTCCTATCGGTATGGGGCAGCGGGGTCTTATCGTCGCTCCTCCGCGTACAGGTAAAACGGTTCTTCTTCAAAAGATAGCCAATGCGATCAGCACGAACTTTCCTGATACGAAGATGATCGTTCTTCTTATCGATGAGCGGCCTGAAGAGGTAACTGACATGGAGCGCAAGACTGCGGACGATGTTGAGGTTATCAGCTCGACATTTGACGAGCCTACTTCGCGTCACTGCCAGGTTGCCGAGATGGTTATCGAAAAGGCCAAACGAATGGTCGAGTACGGTAATAACGTTGTTATCCTGCTTGATTCTATAACACGTCTTGCTCGTGCTTATAATACTGAGATGCCTCACTCTGGTAAAATACTGACCGGTGGTGTCGATGCCAACGCGATGCAGATGCCGAAACGATTCTTCGGTGCAGCACGTAATATCGAAAACGGCGGATCTCTTACGATCGTCGCGACGGCACTTGTCGATACCGGTTCTAAAATGGACGAGGTTATCTTCGAAGAATTTAAGGCAACCGGTAATATGGAACTTCACCTTGACCGCAAGCTGATGGACCGGAGGACATATCCTGCGATCGATATCAGTAAGTCCGGAACAAGAAGAGAAGAACTGCTTCTCGATACCAAGGAAATGGAACTGGTTTACAGACTCCGCAAGGTTCTAAGCGAGATGAACGTTGTCGAAGCTGTCGAGCTATTAAAGAACCGCTTGTCCAAGTGCCGGTCGAATGCAGAGTTCCTTATGACAATGAAAGTCGACTAGAATTATTCAAGGACCAAAATCTGATCCAAGGTAAGGCGTTTTAAATACCGCCTTACCTTTTTTTGATTTTATTTCACCTGCATCGTGCAGGTAATAATAGCGGAAGTTTTTTTCAGTGAAGTAGGAAAGGGATTTAATCATGAAGATATGTGCGGCTTTATTTACTGTCGCTTTGCTGGCGATCTTTTGTACGCCGGTTTTTGCTGCCGATGACGCAGCTTTAGCCGACGAGAATGCGCAACTACGCAGTCGGGTCGATAAGCTCGAACAGGAACTTGCTTCGATCAAAGAGATGCTTCTTCAGCAGGCTAAAGCGAGCCAGCAGGCTCAAAAGCCTGTCAAAGTAGAAGAGCTTACCGAGGGCGATATCGCCAAACTCTCCGAACTTCTTGCGGAAAAAGGCGACAAGAAGCTGGTTAAGAGCGGGCTTAATATTGATATTTACGGTTTTATCAAGGCCGATGCATCTTATGACAATTCTCGTACGAGTACGGGTAATTTCGTCAAATGGGTTGACTCGGAAAGCAGTAATAGAGACGATGACGAGTTTAACATGACGGCGAACCAGACTCGGCTTGGGATGAACATCACAGGGGACGAGGATGGCGGGTTGCTGACCAGCGGACGCGTTGAGATCGATTTCTACGGTAATGGGACCGCTGAGAACAAGAGCGGTATCCTGCTTCGTCATGCTTATATGAAGCTGGATTGGCCTGACGATAATTTCAGTATTATCGCCGGTCAGACGTCGGATGTTATATCGCCATTGTATCCGACAACTTTGAATTACTCGGTTGCATGGTGGGCAGGTAATATTGGGTACAGGCGTCCTCAGATCAGGCTTACGAAGGGATTTTCACTTGACGAAGAGACCAACCTGAAACTTGAAGGTGCTATCGCCAGGACTATCGGAAGGACGAGCTTGTTAGCTGATCCTGATTCAGAATCGGGCGAAGACGCCGGGTATCCGTCGGTTCAGGGACGTGTTAGCGTAACTACCCCCCTGCTTAATAAATTGCCTACAACAGTGGGTGTGTCCGGTCATTATGGTCGTGAGGAATATGACATCGATACGGAAGGCCAGAATAAGAAGTTTGAGAGCTGGTCTCTCAACCTGGACATGCATCAGCCGATCAATGACTGGCTTGCTCTTAAAGCTGAGGGGTTTGTTGGCGAGAATCTTAACCAATATCTTGGCGGCATCGGTCAGGGCGTAAACATCGATACTACGAAGGCTCGACACTATCGTGAGATCGGCAGTCAGGGTGGTTGGGTTGCAGCATCGATCACGCCGCAGGGTCGATGGACATACAATCTTGGGTATTCGGTCGAAGATGTTGAACGAGGCGATCTGAATGCCGGAGACCGGTCGCAGAACCGTTCTATCTTCGGTAATGCGATCTATTCGATCAATAAGAATACCTCTATCGGATTTGAGCTTTCGCAATGGCATACCGAACGGGTTGGCGAAAGCGACGCGGATGACCTTAGGGCCCAGACGTCGTTTATCTACAAGTTTTAGAGCTTTTGGCGTGTAAAATCTTATCTTTACATTGCGTGTAAATTTGTTAAAATCGGGGCTCCGGCTGTTTTATGCAGCTGGGGCCTTTTTTTGTTTCAGAGTTTATTGAGGATCGGATAAGTAATTATGAGTGAGAAGCTTTCTACGATATACGAACCGGGCGCTATTGAGGCGGCAGCTATTGAAGTGTGGCAAAAGGGTAACTACTTTGCCGCGGATTCGAGCAGCGATAAGACTTCCTATACGATAGTGATACCTCCTCCTAATGTGACGGCTGCGCTTCATCTTGGGCATGCGCTTAATAATACGCTGCAGGATGTTCTGATCCGTTTTCGCCGGATGCAGGGTTTCAATACTCTTTGGATGCCGGGGACGGACCATGCGGGCATTGCGACTCAGACGGTTGTTGAGAAACGGCTGCTTAGCGAAGAGGGAAAACGACGCACCGATTTTGAGCGGGAGGAATTTGTCGGGCGTGTTCAGGAGTGGAAAGAGGAATACGAAAAGCAGATCATCAACCAGCTTAAGAGTATGGGTTGTTCGTGCGACTGGGAGAGGACTCGTTTTACGATGGACGAGATGTGCGGAAAGGCTGTGCGGGCGAATTTCTTTAAGCTGTTCAGTGACGGGCTTATTTATCGCGGGAAGCGATTGGTTAACTGGGATCCTGCGACGCAGACGGTTCTGGCCGACGACGAAGTCGAGCACGAAAATGTTCAGGGCTTCTTCTGGTATCTGCAGTATCCGCTGGAGGCGAGTGTTGAAGTTGACGGGGAAGTTATCGAGCATGTTACTGTTGCGACGACGCGGCCTGAGACTATGCTGGGGGATAGTGCGGTTGCGATGAATCCTTCCGATCCGCGGGCGAAGTTTCTCGTTGGCAAAAAAGTGAGGCTTCCTATTGTTGGCAGGCTTATACCTATCGTTGCGGACGAACATGTTGTATTGCCGAATCCTGAGAGTGAGGATGAAAAAGCGAAATACTCTACGGGTTTTTTGAAGGTTACTCCTGCTCATGATCCTGACGACTGGCAGATCGGTTTGCGGCATGAGCTTGATGTCATCAATGTGATGGCGCCGGATGGTTCGATAAGCGATAAGCATGGGTGGGACGATGCGGATGAGCCTGAAGCACAGGCGCTGCTTGGTATGGATAGATTCGAGGCGAGAGAGGCTATTGTCGAATGGTTCCGGCAGGAAAAACTGCTTGAGGATGTTCGTGATTATGCTCATGAGGTCGGGCACAGTTATCGCAGCCATGTTCCTATCGAGCCGTACTTGTCTGACCAGTGGTATGTCGCGGTTAAGAAGCCTATCGAGCATCTTGGGGAGAAGTTTGG
>DAOVIC010000016.1 GCA_030671565.1 Anaerohalosphaeraceae bacterium | reverse complement strand
TTTTTTTTCCAAGTCCCCGTTTTTGTCCGTCTCCGTCCCCGCATCCCTGTCCCCGCCCAAACCCTTCCGGCTTGTCCATATCTCCTAAGGCGATAGCGTAAGCCGCATCAGGTGTCATACCATGGATTTCCGCCAGTTCGCTAAGAGCAAGTGTCTCTGCGTGCGGAACAGGTGCGCGCTGTTCGGGTTTTTCCCAGCCGAATTTTATCTCGCTATTCAAAGCCATTACCGAAGAAAACGGCGGAACCTCAAAAAGAGTGCCCGCAAAAACCAGTCCGCAAAGCACAAGAGCTAAAACCCATTCGGCGCGAATAGCAGGTTTTTTACTGACCCGTCCCTTAAAGTAATTCAATAAAGGTGTCCAGTTAAGATATAAGTGCAGGATCGACGCGATAAGAAAGATCGCCCCAAAGCATATATGCATCGCACCCCACTGGTCTTTACTAAGCCCTGCAAGACGCCAGCCGGTCCAGTGTGCAACCCGCCCCGGAGGGGTAACAAAAAGCGCCAATCCCGTAAGACCCATCGCGACAAATGTGATCGTAACTACTACCGAAACGAAATTGCGAAACTTAAATCCGCGTTCCCTGTTATTCTCAGCCATAATAAAACCCCTTTCAAATATGCATATATTGTAACCTGAAACAAGATAGAATACATCAGTCTGTCGCAAATTTTCCAGGTTTTTGCAGTTTTTCAGTATCTAGCCCCACTGTGTGCGACTGAAAGTCATATTTTCCTCGACCTTGAAAGGCTATTTGTGTTAGACTCGCAAGCCTTTACGCCAGGGCAACCGATGCCATTGGCATAACGAGAAATAGTATCGACATTGAAATAGGAGCAGAAATTGAATATTCACAACCTCGTACTGGGCGAATTCGAGACAAACAGTTACGTCCTTACCGCTGATGACTCCTCTACGGACTGCGTGATCGTCGACACCGGCTTGGAATCCGGCGAACTGGTCGATTACATAAAGCAGCAAAACCTAAATCCCCTTGCCGTAATACTTACCCACGGCCATGCGGACCACATCGTAGGGCTAGGGCAGCTTCGGCGCAGCTTCCCGGAAATTGAGGTCGTAATTTCCGAGGCAGATTCTGCCATGCTCACCGATTCGGTCGGTAATCTCTCGTCGATGCTTGGCAGACCTTTCGCTACCGAAAAGGCACAGGTCATAATCCGCCACGAGCAGAAGTTATCTTATGCAGGGATCGACTTCGACGTGATCTTTACGCCGGGACACACACCCGGCGGGATAAGTTTGCATTGCGAAAAGGACGCAGTGGTCTTTGTAGGCGATACGCTTTTTGCAGGTTCGGTTGGCAGGACGGATTTCCCCGGCGGAGATAGCGTACAGATCGTTAAAAGTATTAAGGAAAAGCTCCTTTGCCTGAAAGGTGCTACAAAGGCCTATCCAGGCCATGGACCGATGACCACGATATCGCTCGAAAAAAGCAGCAACCCGTTCCTAAGATAGATGCCCGATACGACCTAGTGATCGACAGGTTTGCCAAGAAGTTTCTTCAGGTCGTCAAACGAACTCTTCAGCATATCTCCAGTCTTTGCCTCGACGTTGAGCCTGAGCAATGGTTCGGTATTACTGGGTCTTACATTGAACCACCAGTCCTTAAGCTGGACCGTAACGCCGTCAAGATCGTCGACCTGCCCATCGCTGTAGACACGTGCAAGTTCCTTCATCATCGCATCCTTATCCGAGACCTCAAAGTTGACCTCGCCCGTTGCATGGTAACGTCTCAGCGGATCGATAAGTTCGCTTAAAGGCTTGTCGGCGGCACTGAGTATATTGAGCATATGTACCAGTGTGATCATGCCCGAGTCGGCATAGTAGTTTCTGGCATAGTAAAAATGTCCGCTTAACTCTCCGCCAAACGCTGCGTGAGAGTCTCTTAGAGTTTTTTTCATGTATGAATGGCCCACACGTTCGCGCCGTGGGATGCCGCCATGTCTGATGATCTCCTCCTGTACGACATGACTGCTCCTGAGGTCGTAGACGATTGCCGAACCAGGATGCTTCTCAAGGAAATATGGCGCCATAAGTGCGGTCGCAAGATCACAACCGATAGTCCTGCCGTTCTCATCTACCAATATCAGCCTGTCGGCGTCACCATCGAAACAAACGCCAAAATCAGCATTATAACTTAGTACGGTTTCCTTAAGCTCTGTCAGGTTAGACTCGACAAGCGGATTGGGCTCATGCTTAAAGGTCCCATCGTGCCTGAAGTTAATAGGTATTATTTCGATGTCAAGATCCGAGAAGATAGCCGGGACCATTTTACCGGCCATTCCGTTAGATGCATCGATGGCTATCTTAAGCGGTCGAAGATTCGGACGCAGAAACTTCAGGACATGACCCTTATAAGCCTCTGTCAGATCGCACTTTTCCACCGAGCCGCTGGGCCTGCCTTTTGTGTGCAAAAGCGCGGTTGCGATATGCTTGATTTCGTTTAGCCCCGTTTCCTTGCCGACAGGTTTAGCCTGCAGGCCGGATATCTTAAAACCGTTATATTGAGCGGGGTTATGCGAAGCCGTAACCTGTACACCGCCGCAAGTACCCAGGTGATTGATCGCGAAATACATCTGTGGAGTGTCGATCATGCCAATATCGATCACATTAGCTCCGATAGCGTTCATCCCTTTTATCAGTGCCTTGGCAAGTATAGGGCTGTGTGTACGCATATCGTAACCGACACAGAGACTCTGGGCATTCGCCTGCCCACGCTCGTAACCCCTCAAAAGTGACCTGAGGAACTGAGCTGTCGCATGCCCGATCTTCCATGCACCTTCCTGACCGAGCTGTTCCGGGTAGAGACCCCTGATGTCATATGCCTTAAAAATTGCAGGATCCATTTCGTGCTCCAAATAATACAGATTAACGTATCAAAACCGGGCAAAAAACCGTTTTCTAAAGACCCAGGGCCTTAGAATGTTACAAAGCCTAAGTTTAAACATCAAACCCTGAAGTGTCAACATGCAAGAATCAAGAAACTTGCGATATATTGGACATCGCTCGGATGTGTAAAATGCTCATCACCGGCGGGAAAAACTACAAATTCTTCGTAAAAGGCTAATAAATTTTTGAAAGAATGCCGAAACAGTAACATCCAGCTAATATATATGGCGGGTCTCGTCCTTAGCCAAGTGCTTTGGAGGAGGGACAAGTGCGTGGTTGCCCCTCCTGCCCAAAGCTCCAGCGGTATCAGTGATATGGAAAGGACGATTTAATATCCTCACTCCTCCTCCACCTGACTTTTCTTTCCTAAGACGCTGTGTAAATTTTAGTGTATTTACCACTTTATATCTCATTAATTGTAATCAAAAAGGTCTTATTTGGGTCATTCATACCATCTGTCTCGTTAGACGCTTTGGAGGAGGGACATGTGCGGGGATGCCCCTCCTACTCAAAGCTCCAGCGGTATCAGTGATATGGAAAGGCGATTTAATAGTGTAACTCTAGGCCGGACCATTTGTGTACTCTCAAGAAAGCTCATTATTTCCGGTCTATTCATCATGTTATTTCAATTAACCTCATTTTCTATAAAGCCTTATTTGGCTTGTTCACACCATCTGTCCCGTTAGACGCTTTGGAGGAGGGACATGTGCGGGGATGCCCCTCCTACTCAAAGCTCCAGCGGTATCAGTGATATGGAAAGGCGATTTAATAGCTTTATTCCCCAACACCTGATCACAGGTAAATTCTTAACTTCCCTAAGCCACCCAAAGAGCCTAAAATCTTTTGCAACCACTTGCCACACTTTTACTATCGTCATAACTTAAGTCTTTTCCAAGACGTAATAGGCTTTTTACCGTAGCTTTTTACTCACACAATAATGGCAGATGGCTACGCGCAAAAATAACGAAAGACGTCGCGCAAAAAGTCTAAGGATATGAAAAAAAGGGGGAATCTCGGACAAGACTACTTCTTGTTATAAATTAGCTTCGCCGAAGACGAAATCGTTCACTGCTGCCTACTATCTGTTTTCATCAGGATCGTGTATTCTTACATTGTCCCTGAAAGCTTCGTGTTCATGTTTCGATAGTTTTCGTGACGCAATGAATAACTTGATGGCATAGCTTACAGTCCCTGCACCTGCAAAGAAAAACACAAACGCCGCAAGCGTTGCGAATACTTCCGGAAATTTCAGGATCAATACACCAAAACCTACAAGCAGCAGGCCAACTATAAATACCGTTTTAGCTATCGCACCAGTTGCCTGCGATATTTGGTTAGAATGGAAACGAAACATATCTCTGTCCTTAAAAAAAGCGGGCCCCTTTGACAGGGCCCGCCAGGCTTAATTACTCTTTACATTGGAGGCATTCCGCCGCCCATCCCCGCCGCCGGCTTATCTTCGGGGATCTCGCTTACCACTGCGTCTGTCGTAAGCAGCAGCGAAGCGATGGATGCACCGTTTTGCAGCGCGGTCCGTTCCACTTTTGTCGGAACGATAACACCGAATTTGACCATGTCGCCATACTCTTTTCTCATAGCGTCATAACCGTAATTAAAGTCATCGTTTTCGATGACCTTCTGGGCAATGATCGATCCGTCGAGACCGGCATTAGTTGCGATCTGCTTGATCGGAGCAAGTACCGCTCTTCGGATGATATCAACGCCTATTTTCTCGTCGCCTGTGCACTTGACTTTGCCAAGACAGCTCAGTATTTTCAGCGAACTGATCCCGCCGCCGGGAAGAATACCCTCTTCGATCGCAGCTCTGCATGCGTGTAGTGCATCTTCGACGCGGGCCTTCTTTTCTTTTACCTCGGCCTCGGTCGCGGCGCCGACGTTGATCTGTGCCACACCGCCTGCCAGCTTCGCCAGACGTTCCTGCAGCTTCTCTCGGTCGTAATCGCTGTCGGTCGTGTCGATCTCTCTCTTGATCTGTTCGATACGACCCTTGATATCTCCCGTGCTGCCTGCACCTTCGACGATAATCGTGCTGTCCTTATCGATCGTAATTCGTTTCGCTTGTCCGAGTTGGCTAAGTTCCAGTTTTTCAAGATCGATGCCCAGGTCCTCAAAGACTGCCTGTCCGTCCGTCAATAGTGCGATGTCCTGCAGCAGGGCCTTTCGCCTGTCGCCAAATCCTGGAGCCTTAACGGCTGCAACGTTAAGCACACCGCGAAGTTTATTGACGACCAGTGTTGTCAGTGCTTCTCCTTCAACGTCTTCTGCGATGATAAGCAGCGGACGAGACTTCTTGGCCACTGCTTCAAGGATAGGAACCAGCGACTTGACAGAACTGATCTTCTTCTCAAATATAAGAATAAAAGGCTTGTCCAGAACAACGGTTCTATCTTCAGGATTGGTCACGAAATGCGGACTAAGGAATCCCTTGTCAAACTGCATACCTTCCAAAAGCTCAACGGTAGTGTCGAGCGATTGTCCTTCTTCGACTGTGATGACACCATCCTTGCCGACTTTTTCCATGGCCTTGGCCATTGTCTTGCCGATCTCGATATCCTGGTTCGCAGAGCAAGTTGCAACCTGTTGGATCTGTTTGGTGGATTCAATCGCGATACTCGCTTTGGCCTGTGCATCGACTATCGCTGCAACAGCCTTGTCGATACCGCGCTTAACCTGCATCGCATTTGCACCTGCCGTAATATTTTTAAGACCTTCAAGGTAGATCGCTTCGCCAAGGATCGTCGCTGTCGTAGTTCCGTCACCGGCGACATTCGATGTCTTTGAAGCTACTTCCTTGACCATCTGGGCGCCCATATTCTCATAAGCGTCTTCGAGCTCGATCTCTTTGGCGACAGTTACGCCGTCTTTGGTTACCGTCGGACTTCCGAATGATTTTTCCAGTATTACATTACGACCGCATGGTCCAAGGGTGATCTTCACTGCCTTGGCGAGTTTTTTAACTCCCTCGCTGATAGCGGCCCTTGCTTCGGTATCAAAGGCAATCTTTTTTGCTGCCATATTTATCTCCTGTTTCTAGCTTTAAATATACCGGCGAAATTGCCGGAAAAGTTAACAACTTATGTTAAGGTCTTATGCGATTATTGCCATTATGCCGTTTTCGTCCATGACAAGATATTCCTTGCCATCGATCTTGACGTCTGTGCCTGCATAGCTGGTAAAGAGAACCTCGTCCCCTTTTTTGACGCCCATTTTAGCCCGTGTACCGTCATCGAGCATTTTGCCATCGCCGACGCTTACGACCTTGCCGCGTTGAGGTCTCTCTTTAGCCGATTCCGGAAGCACAATGCCCCCTGCGGTTACTGATTCTGCCTCGAGACGCTGGACAAGAACTTTGTCAGCCAGTGGTCTGATTTTCATCCGTATTACTCCTTTCATGTGGAAAACTGTGTTTAGCGATTATTTCTGTCATTATAAAATATCTTGAAACAACTTCAATACTGACGGCGCAATAAAACCGCCAGACAGTAAGTTAACAAAGCAAATCGCGTGCCAGTGACGCAAACAGGGGGGCCAGTTATATGTAACTGCTTGAAATAAAAGGAATTACGTGCTGGTTTACCTGAGATGTGCCTCTGGCAAAATAGCAGGCTGATCAATAATAAACTGCCACCATGACAGGCCGAATGCCTTCAGAGAACCACTTTTGACAAAAAAACGCAGGATCACATGTTCTTGGCGGGCGGGTTTTCAATAGAGCACCCTGATTAAACTTGACCTATTGACCTTTCACGTATACCCCATATAATGAATAGCCGGAGACTAGAATTATGCTTACAACGATATTAATGATGACAGCGGCCCTGCTTGTACTGGTGGTTATCGTACTGGTAGTCTGCCTGATGATGTCCACCGCTCAAAGCCGCCGCGACATTTCCGCCCAAAGTGCATCAATAACAATGCTCGCCCAGCAGCTCGATTCCATAAAAGGCTCACAAGACAAATTCGGTCAAACCGTTGAAAAAAACCTCCAGTCGGGCCAAAAAGACATCGGCCAATACGTCCGCTCAAGTCAGGACACCCTAACCAGACTCCACAAACAGCTCGGCGAACTGCAGTCCTCGAGCCAGCAGATGATCAGTGTAGGTACTGACGTAAGGAAATTGCAGGACATCCTCAAAAGTCCAAAGTTAAGGGGCCAGCTGGGCGAAAGGTCATTGGAAAATCTACTAAAGGATATCCTCCCCGCAGAAAGCTACGAATTCCAGCACCACTTCAAAAACGGTAAAGTAGTAGACGCCATAGCAAAACTGGTAGACTACTCAGTCCCAATAGACGCAAAATTTCCTCTACCTGCTTTCGAAATGTTAGCCGCATCCCAGGACGACGCAGAGCGAACAAAACTGCGAACCCAGTTTCACCGAGACGTAACAAAGCACATAGACAAGATAGCATCTAATTATATAAACCCCGAAGAGGGCACATTGGATTTCGCCCTGATGTACATCCCAGCCGAAAACATATACTATGAAACGGTTATAAGGTACGACACCGACAAGACAGACATATTAAAATATGCACTGGAAAAAAAGGTCATTCCAGTCTCACCGAATTTGTTATACGTTTACCTGATGACAGTAGTAATGGGCCTCCACGGAATGCAAATAGAAAAACAAGCAGCCGAGATAAGGCAAAACCTAAGAACCCTGACAGCGGACTTTACGGACTTTGGCAATACTTGGTCGGTCCTCGGCAAACACATAAAAAACGCCTACGGCCAATACGACGACGGACAAAGAAAGCTGGACAAGTTTACAATGGAACTAAATAATATACAACAAGCAGAATAAAAGAACTCGGAAGCCATGGAATATTTTGTTAAGTTTCTATCAAGAGGTATGACATTGTTTGACGCATTTAAAAGTATTCCAATAAATATATGGTCGGTGGTTTTGGGGTCTATAATCGCTTTTGGAGGTGTTTTGATATCCAATAAAAGTCACGCCAAACGACTTAAAATTCAATTGGAGCATGACTCGAAACTCAAAGCTATTGAGCGAAAAGCTACTATGAGGCGTGAAGTATACCTAAATGCCGCAGAAGAGCTTGTTAGAGCAAATAGCTATCTTGGTTCACTTACTCAACTAGATCTTACAAAAATAAACATTGGGGATGAGCTTCAAAATTTTTTTGTTTCTTTCGCAAAGTTGGGGCTTGTGGCCGAAGAGGAAACAGGTAGAGCGAGCAGTGAACTAATGATCGCATACAGTGATGTTCTATTTAAAATGATGGCCAAGGTCATTCCAATAAATGACCAAAAAACCCAAATTGCTATCATAAATAAACACTACGACGAAACCCAAGTAGAGATTAAACGACTTTTAGCAGAGATGCGTCATCAAAATGAATCTGTCGTGCAAGATGAACAAGTGTTCAATAAGCTTGATGCATCATTTAAAGTTCAACAAGAAATAGCTAAGGATATGGCGGACAAAAGGAATGAATGCTGGAATAAGATAAACGAATATACTAAGAAGTTTGCCTTAGAGCTTATGGATGAAATGAAAGCAATAACAAATTTGCAAGTCCCAGTTATGATAGGTGTCCGTAAGGAATTGGAGATTGATACGGATATAGAAAGCTATAAAGAGTTGATTAATAGAAACACAGAGCAAGTTAAGGAACAACTTGATAGTTTCTTGGCTTCGTTAGGCGGCACAGCTTAACAAAAAAATAGCGCACCGCTAACTTCTAAACAATGCTTATAAAATCAGTATCACAACTTCCCGTTGCTTCTTCTAAGTCCTCACCCATTTGAAGGGTGTTTCTTTGTGGCCACCTCCAGTCTTTCTGGTTGAGGGTTACCGTGTTCAAGCCAGTCTTTTCTGTAAACATCCATATACGCTTTGGCATACTCGTCCACATTTGCTCCAGTGAAACCGATGCCAGGGCGACCTGAGTCTTGCTGGACGACAAGAATTGTTAACGGAGGTATCCTTTTTTCTATACAGTAAGATTGAATTGGTTCAAGAAGTTGCCCGAGTCCCGCAGTTGGAACCCCGATAAGTTTTGAAAGGTGGCTGTATGTCAGTGTCTGACGATTCTTTGCCGCCCAGGCAAGAACTGCCCAAATTTGACTTGCTCTTTCATACTTTGTCATGATTTTCTCCTATGCCTACAATAATTATAAAGTCTGCGTAAAACACCAAATGCGCAAATGACCTTTTAATCTCTCACATTATACCAAAAACCCTACAACCGCAATCCTCTATTCCTACTCCAAATGTTCAAAACTGCCCTGATTGCATCCAAACGAGGTTTTAGATTTTGGTAAATTAGTATTTTGAATTTGTTTAGGATTTAGGTATTAGAATTTAGGATTTGAGCAAAGCCCGCCCCATTGACAATTACTCCTCCCCATGCTATAATAGTCGCTTAACAAAATTCGTAACCAATCTTGCCAGGGAAGGCCCTGTTGTCCATGAAAAGTGCTGTAAGGATACACAAAAAGGTCTGGAACATCCGCCCTCCCCACGCTGAAACTTCCCAGCTCGCCGACAAGCTCAGCGTTTCTCCGATACTTGCACAGACCCTCATGAACCGCCAGATCACCGATTCCGGCACGGCAAGAGATTTCCTCTCCCCCAAACTCACCGACCTGATCGCCCCCGAAGCCATGCCCGGCGTAACCGTTGCTGCCGCAAGAATAAAACAGGCCCTCGTAAACAAAGAAAAGATCGCCATCTACGGCGACTACGACGTCGATGGCATAACCTCCGTCTCGATCCTATGGCACCTCCTGACAACCCTCGGCGCCGAAGTAGAATACTACATCCCCCACAGAATAGAAGAAGGCTATGGCCTAAACGAAGAAGCCATAAAACAGCTAGCCGAAAACGGCGCAAAACTCATCATCACAGTAGACTGCGGCATAAGCGCAATCAACTCCGCCAAACTCGCTTACGATCTCGGCATGGAACTAATAATCACCGACCACCATCGCCCGGACGACATCAACGATCTCCCCCGCGCCGTCGCGATAGTCCACCCCTCGCTCGATGATTCGTATCCCAACCCACACTCGGCTGGTGCAATGGTAGCCTTCAAACTCGCATGGGCCATCGCAAACGAATTCAAAACCGGCGATCGCCTGGCTCCCCAACTCCGGCAATTTCTAATAAACGCAACGACGCTCGCGGCAATGGGAACCATAGCCGACGTAGTGGATCTTCGCGGTGAAAACAGAATAATCGCAAGCTTCGGCCTAAAGACTCTTCGCGAATCAAAACTATGCGGCATCCGCGCCCTCATAGAATCCTCCGGCTTAACCGGCCAGGACCTTGACAGCTACCACATCGGATTTAGACTCGCACCAATGCTAAACGCCGCCGGCAGAATGGGACATGCCCGCCTCGCAGTAGAACTACTCACCAGTGAAAGCGAACTAAAATGCACCCAGATCGCCGAATATCTCAAGGAACAAAATCGGCAGCGCCAACAGCTCCAGCGTAAGATATTCAAAGAAGCCCGCGAAATGGTAATAAACCGCGGCCTAAACCACCCCGACAGAAAAACTATCGTCATCGCCGATGAAAACTGGCACCCCGGAATAATCGGCATCGTAGCCTCCCGCATAGTAGAAACTTTCCTTCGTCCGGCAATAATAATATGCACCGCAGGCGAAACATCCCAGGGCTCGGCCCGTTCTGTAGAAGGCTTCAACATCCATAGTGCAATAAGATCCTCTCAGCAGCACCTTATAAGTTTCGGAGGTCACGAATACGCAGCCGGCCTGCGGATCGACAAAGACAAAATAGAAGACTTTGCCGAAGCAGTCGAACAATACGCAGCCGAAAATTTCACATCAGACACTCTCGCCGAAAAACTAGACATAGACGCACTCTGCACCGTCAACGATCTGAGCGAAATAGTAGTAAAGGAACTAGCTCTCCTCGACCCAGCCGGACAGGGTAACAGAAAACCGCTCTTCGCAAGCAAAGGCGTACAACTGATCTCGCCACCGCGAAAAGTAGGCGCAAAGGGCGACCATCTCCAGCTATCGATAAGAGACAACACCGGCTCCGTACGATGCATAGGATTCAACATGGGAAAGCTCGAAAAGAAGCTCCTCGAAACAGATTACTTCAGCGTAGCCTACGAGCCAAAGATAAACACCTACAACGGAAACTCCTCGGTACAGTTCGTACTGGAGGACATCCGCTTCGAATAAAAAAGTTTGCCGTGCCGAGGCCGATTCCACCACACCTATAAACCAGTAATAATTAAAAAGGTTTGATCCCGGAGGCAATGGGGTGCGCTCCGCAGGGCGAAGGTAATCCGGCCCGGCCGGGTAAAAATATCTGGTAATTTGCGGTTTTTATGCGAGCAGGGTGATGGATTCGATGAAATCTTCGTCTGCAGCTGAATAAGAGTGCCGACGTAAGTGCTTTTGTGGCAATAAGATACGTGAGTTTGCCGAAAAGCATCCTTAACGAGAGGGTAATTTAGACTGGAAAAACTGCCCGAACTTGAAAAAAGGCTTGAATTTCTGTTTTCCGACGATATACTATGGGATTCTTCGCCAAACCGGCGTCTGAGTACGCGCCTAGGTCTGGGCTAAAAATATGAATTTCTTGAAAATGCAGGAGATATAACGTGAATACTGAATTGCTAGAATCGGTCGCAAGTAAGAGCCTTAAGGAAAAGGTACCTTATTTTGAAGTAGGCGATACAGTCGAAGTCGACTGCAGGATCAAGGAAGGCGAAAAAACACGCGTACAGGTCTTTTCGGGAACCGTCATCAGCCGAAAAGGCAGCGGTATCCACGAGACTTTCACTGTCCGTCGTGTTCTCGGTAACGAAGGCGTAGAGCGTATATTCCCGCTCCACTCACCCAATGTTGTCGGCGTCAAAGCCATCCGTAGCGGAAAAACAAGACGTGCAAAACTCTATTTTCTAAGAGACCGTATAGGTAAAGCTGTAAGGCTTCCTCAGCGGCACAGCACACATACGGTCAGCAGATAAACCGGACTTCGGGCTTATGCTCTTTCTGCCAGGTTTCAGACGAAGATTATTTGCTGATCCCAAAAAGCTGGGCAGGTGGGGTGAAAAACGCTGCGAAAAATTCCTCAAAAAAAAGGGCCTCTCTCTCATTGCGCGCAATTACTCCTGCTCAACCGGCGAGATCGACCTTATAATGAACGACCCTTCCGCTTCAACTGACGCGATCGTTTTTATAGAGGTAAAAACAAGAAGAAGCGAGACGTTCCAAAAGGCCCAAAACGCGGTAACTTACCGAAAACGCAAAAGGATGGCGTCTGCTGCAAGGCACTTCCTTACCACCTACAAAATAAAAGACAGACCGCTCCGTTTCGACATCGTCGCGGTGATCCTCCCTCCAAAAGGCTCGCCCGAAATAAGACACTACAAAAAAGCCTTTACTCCATAACCAACTTAGTTTACTTTAAGATCTCGGCCGAAAAGCCGCATCCTTAATTTTGATATTTAATTTTTGATTTCTAAATTCCATGCAGTTAATCGATACTCACGCACATTTTACTTTTGACGACCTTGCATCCGATGTCGAAGGCGTCCTTGCTCGCAGCATCGACGCCGGCATAACCTCGTGGATAACCGTTGCCACAGAACCCGGCGAACTGGAAAAAGCTCTCGCCGTCGCCGGTGCCCATGATAACATGTATGCGGCCCTGGGCTACCACCCGCACTATGCAGAGAACGTAACCGAAAACGATCTCGCATTGCTAAAAAAACTCTGCCGGGATGACAAAGTAGTAGCCCTCGGCGAAACCGGACTCGACTTCTTCTACGACCATTCACCCCGCGACATACAAAAGGAAATATTTCGCAAACAACTCAACATCGCCGAAGAACTCAACCTGCCGGTAGTCATCCACACCAGAAACGCCTTCGGCGAAACCATGGAAATACTTCAGGAGTTCACCGGTAAACTGAAAAAGGTAGTGATTCACTGCTACAGCGGAACCGGCGAACAAACGAAACTGATCCTCGAAAGAGGCTACTACGTCTCGTTTACAGGAATAGTAACATTCAAGAAGGCCCAGGAAGCGAGAGATTCCGCAAAGCTGGTCCCGCTAAACAGAATGATGGTAGAAACAGACTGCCCTTTCATATCACCAACACCGGTAAGAAACCAGCGTCCAAACGAACCGGCACTGATGATCCACACAGCCAGAAAACTAGCAGAGATAAAAGAAATGGAATTAGAAGACTTCGCCGAAAAAGTTACCCAGACGAGCAAAATCTTCTTCAACCTGCCTTGATTGCCGTCACAACCCTGTCATTATTCTGGAAATCCTTTTCGATCGTTATTTCCGAAAAGCACCCAACATCTTGAAGCAAACCCTTTATCGTCTGCCCCTGTCCGTAGCCGATCTCGAGCATTAGTGCGCCGTCGTCCTTAAGATGCGAATCGGCCTGCTCGACGATTCGCCGATAAACGTCCAGTCCTTCTCCGCCGGCATGCAGCGCCTTCTTTGGTTCATATTCTTTAACATTCTTATCAAGCGTTTCGTATTCGCGGGTTGAAATATATGGAGGGTTTGAAACAATAAGGTCGAATCGGGTTTCGTCAAGGCCTTCTATGATTGGTTTGAAGAGGTCGCCGCATAGAAGTTTTATCGTTTCGCCGAGTTGGTGATGGGCAACGTTTTCGGCGGCCATCGAGAGGGCTGCGTCGCAGATGTCGGTTGCGATTATGCCGATGTCTTTTACGCCTTTTGCTATTGCGACCGCGATGCATCCGGAGCCCGTGCAAAGATCGCAAACGTATTGCTTGCCCGCACGTTTCCGCAAAAACTCGATTGCCCGCTCAGCAAGCAATTCCGTTTCCGGGCGAGGAATAAGACAGTCACGATTAACCTTGATCTCAAGCGAATAAAACTCCGTCCGTCCGACAAGGTAAGCAACGGGCTCATGCTCGCCGCCGCGTTGAACAAGTTCATGAAGCACCTTCAGTTTATCGCCGGCAACAACCCGGTCAAAATGAACATACAGCTCGATTCGCTGAAGACCCAAGACATAAGAAAGCAGCATCTCTGCGCTAAGTCGCGGCGAATCAATACCATTCTTACCAAAGTAATCAGTGATCCACCCAAGAAGTTTTTGAATAGTCCATTTCTCCATATCACCTGCTCTGCCGTGAAGCGACTAAATATGCACTTTATCCATCATCCGCGGGAACGCTATGCACTGGCGAATATGCTTTTCGCCTGTTATCCACGCAACCGTCCTCTCTACGCCGAGCCCGAAACCGCCATGCGGCACCGATCCATACTTGCGAAGGTCGAGATACCACTGGTAATCGGCGGGGTTGTACCCCAGTTCGTTCACCTTCCCCAGCAAAATATCATAATCGTCCTCGCGGATCGACCCGCCGATTATCTCCCCGAACCCAGCCGACGCAAGCAGGTCAAAATTAAGCACCACATCCTCCTTCGTACGATCATGCTTCATGTAAAATGCCTTGACCTCCTTCGGATAATGCGTTACGAAGACGGGCTTATCATGCATAAGCGAAATAATAGTTTCATCCGATCCGCCCAGATCTTTGCCCCATCGGAAATCTGCAGCAAGTTGAGCGTGCTTGGGGTTGTTTTCAATATTTCTTTCAACCTCTGAAAGTGCGCCTTGTAATTCCAGCAATTCTTTCGCAGTCTTTTCCTGCTGCCACTTCTTCAATCCCTGCTGCGGTTTCTCTAACTCGATAATACGATTTTCGATGGTGGTTTTTTCCGCCTCAAACCCGGCAAGCTGCTCAGCCATGAATTTGGCAGTTTTTTCTCCGGTAAGTATTTCCACAACTTCAGAATACGTCAACCGAACGAACGGTGCTTTGATCTTTTCCAACGCTTCAATATCAGCCCCAAGCTCGACAAGTTCTGCCCGGTTCTTCTCAAGCACTTCCTCAACGATTGCGAAAACAAACTCCTCTGCAAGATCAAGCAATTCCGGCAGTTCTATATATGCCACCTCCGGCTCAACCATCCAGAACTCCGTAAGATGCCGCCTTGTTTTACTCTTTTCCGCCCGAAACGTCGGGCCGAAACAATACACCTTGCCATAGCTCATCGCAGCCGATTCCAGGTAAAGCTGCCCGGTCTGGGCAAGATGCAAGGGGTTGCCAAAATAGTCCACCTCGAAAAGAGTCTGCTCACCCTCGCCCACAATAGTCGTAAATATCGGCGTATCGATAAGCACAAACCCGTTATCATTGAAAAACCGCCTGATAACATCGATCACCGTATGCCGCACTTTCCCAATACACCATTGCCGCTGTGACCGCAGGTGCAGATGACGATGCTTCAGCAGAAAATCCACCCCATGACTTTTCGGCGTAATAGGGTAATCCACCGCTTCGTTAACGATCTTAGCGGCGCAAACAGCAAGCTCATACCCGCCGACACTTCTCTCCTCTTTCCGAACCGACCCCGTAACACAAAGCGAACTCTCCTGTCCGAGGTGTTTAAGCTTTTCAAAAAGCTCGTCGTCGATCTTACCCTTCTCAACGATACACTGACACAACCCGCTGCCGTCACGAACAACAAGAAACAAAACCTTACCGCTCGATCGCCCTCGATAAAGCCACCCGCCAAGAGTGACTTCACTGTCAACATGCTCGCTCAATTGAGAAATACAGGTTAGAACATCCTTTTTCATGTGCCCTATACTCCATGATTAATAACTAAGTTTTCAGTCGGCAGGCCTTTGCGGTATCAATGCCCACGCCGCAATATACGAAAGCACAACCGGTATCAACGCAGGCATAAGCAACAATCCAAACGTGACAATAACGACCCTTACAATTGTCGGGTCAATGTTGTAAGTTTCCGCGATGCCGCCGCAAACACCAAGCAGTTTGCTATTACCTTTACTTGCCAGATACAGTTTCTTCATTTCTATTCTCCTTCTAATATAACCCCAATCGAATCTATAAATCCAACACACGTTCCTACAGATCAAGCTTATCGCGAAGATAGCTCTTGACCTGATCGACGTTAACTTTTTCCTGCTCCATCGAATCTCTTTCACGTACTGTTACCACATTATCCTCAAGCGTCTCCCCGTCAACCGTAATGCAATACGGCGTACCCGCCTCGTCCTGTCTCCTGTACCGTCTGCCGATCGCGCCCTTTTGGTCATAGAAGCAAGAGAAGCAGCCCTTAAGATCGTTAGCGATATTCTGTGCGATCTCCGGCATCCCATTTTTCTTAACAAGCGGAAACACAGCCGCCTTAATAGGTGCAAGCGACGGACTGAATCGCAACACATTCCGTGTCTGCCCCTTGACCTCTTCTTCATCATAAGC
>DAOVIC010000082.1 GCA_030671565.1 Anaerohalosphaeraceae bacterium | reverse complement strand
GCTTGGGCGGGGCGGCAGGAATATCATCCCGTCCGAAAAAAGGAACACGAAAGCAAGAAGCGACAGATAAATCAGAACCGCCGAGCGGATCAACCTGACGAATGAAAACTTGCCCAAAAGCAACCACCTTACCGATTTGAAATCCATAATATCAATCTCGCTATAAGGGGCGATCTAATTGCAGCTTACAGTACCTGTCCGTCATTCCTGAAATGTAATCGCATACCGTCCGTTCAAGGCCCTCGGTTGCTATAAAACCCCGGTAATAACCCGGCATAATAGACGGTTCGTTAACGATCTTTTCAAAAAGACCGCCAAGCCAAACTTCAACCTTACCGGCAAATTCCTTCAACGAACTGTGCCGATACATGTTATTGAGCAAAAACTTTTCCAGCTTAGAGACCCTGGCATCCGTACTTTCGCTAATCCTTATCAGATTGACGTCCTGGCCATACACATCCTGCAGCGTTACTACCCCGGCCTGCTCTATCGCTTCTTTGCTCGCCTCGATCGCATCGCTTACAAGAATATCGATCACAGATTTCGCGGTGCTTATCCGACGAAGCGTATGATCGCTTATCTTCGCGGCAGAGATCTTTTCCTGTGCCTCTGCAAACAACTCGACACTTGAAAGCTGCTCTTCGTTTATAAGCCGTGACCGCAACCCGTCTTCGAGATCATGACAGTTATACGCGATCCTGTCTGCAAGGTCCGCGACCTGCCCTTCAAGACTGCAACGCAACTGACAAAAATCACTGCCCTGCGGTTTGTCAAAAGGGCTGCTGTGCTTTGCAAGTCCAAGCCTCGTTTCATACATCAAGTTAAGCCCCTGAAAGCCCGGATAAGGATGCTCAAGCAGATCGACTATCCTAAGGGCCTGCCTGTTATGCTCAAAGCCTCCGAAGTCCTTCATAAGCTTATCCAGAACACTCTCGCCCGTATGCCCGAACGGGCTGTGACCGATATCGTGGGCAAGACAGATCGCCTCGGTAAGAGACTCATTCAACCCAATCGCCCTGGCAATTGTTCTGCCGATCTGCGCAACCTCCAGGCTGTGCGTAAGTCGATTGCGGTAACTGTCGTTGATACCCGGTGTAAAGACCTGAGTTTTACCCTCAAGTCTCCGGAAGGCCTGGCTGTGTATGATGCGATCCCGGTCACGCTCAAAATCGGATCGATAGGGATGGGGGGCTGTGGCGAATTGACGCCCGCGGCTGGTGCCCTCGTCAACTGCGTAAGTTGCTTTTCGCTCAGACATACCTATACGCAGGGCAGCTGCATTTCTTCGCTTAGCTGCTTAAGCTGCCCATAAAGCTCCTCAAGAGATTGACTGATCACATCTGTGCCGGAACAGACAGCCATAAAATTGGTATCGCCATCCCACCTTGGCACAATATGGATATGCACATGTCCCGGCAGACCTACGCCTGCGCACCTGCCCAGGTTGATACCCACATTAAATCCATGGGGACTGATCGCTGCGGTTAAAACCTTCTTGCAGTCACGGGTAAGTTTCATAAACTCCAGCAATTGCTCATCGCTGGCTTCATCAATATCGCCTATGTGCCTGACCGGGGCGATCATAAGGTGCCCGTTGTTATATGGAAACCGGTTAAAAACAACAAGACAGTTTTCTGTCCTCCACAACACAAGGTTCTCTTCGTCCTGCTTAGCATCACCCGCATAGTCGCAAATAAAACAGTCGCTCTTTTCCTGAAGCCCCCGGATATATTCGATGCGCCATGGCGCCCATAAATTTTTCCCTTGCACTAGAAAACTCCTCGCCAGGCTAATCTGCCATAAGTTTTATCGTAAGTTTTTGATCAACCGTCATTACCGGCGGGCTATCGCCAAGCGGCATCGGAAATGATGCCCCTATCAAAAAACTATACTCTTGTTCGTCGCTTTCAACAACACCGGAATCTACATTAAATATCTGCACCCCTGACCCTTCCAGGGATTTGAACTGGTAATTACGCAGAAATCCAAACATTCCCTGCATACCAAAACTGCCCTCGTACAATCTCGGCCAGTCGGTGATCTTTTCGTCGGAAAGAACGAAAGTACTTCGAATCTCAACTTTTCTGTCTGCCCCTTCTACCTCGACCTGCTTATCGTCTTCGGCACCAACAAGAGTATACGTTATTTCTTTCGTCGCTCTTACGGGAACAGGAAGCGGAACGTACCCCAGCCTTTTCCATGTTTGACCTTTAACCGCACCGACAGTTCCCTGGGGAACGGATGCGACAGAATCCCACAAATGCCTCTGTAAGGTAATAAAATCGGCGATCATATCGGGTTTTTTGATTCTTCCCTGTTTGCCGGAACTTGTGATCGATTTGCCGCCAAGCTCAAATACCAACTCATCCATCTCGGAATAATCCAACACCTTGCCCACCGGCGAGATCGTAAAATTAAAACTGCGTCCTGCCAGCTGCTCGGCCACATCCGCGGAAGAGCTGCCCGACAGATTCCTCCGCGTAACCTTGGCAGATTCACACACCGCCTTCATTGTCGTAATGCCATACGGATCGACTTGCCCGACAGGGGTGTACGACATGACAAGTTCGAGTTTCTCTGACATCTTCTTTGGCTTGGCCCCTACTCCGGAACCGTCAAGATCAACTCCGACCTTTCTGTCAGATATCATCCGGTACTTAATCGATGAGTCATTTTCAAATTTGACTACAAGAACGGTCCGCGACTGCTCCAGGCACCCCATTTGACAGATCATACACAACAGTGTGATTACAATTATCGTAAAATTACGCAAAATCATATCCTTCCGGTAACCGCTATGCTTTCAGTTTAAAACTAGTTTTTAATAGTCTTTAGAGTGAGCGAATATGTCAGGCCCATTTTCAGAACATCCGGTTCCTTGTCTTTACTTCCACCCATACCGGCATCCGTAGCGATGTACTCTGCGATAAGCTTTTCATTGAAACTGACAACACGCCCGTCAGCAGAATCAAACGTCATTCCGCCGGTATACGTCTCTTTCGTGTCAAACATTGCCCCAAGGAAACCCATCCCGGATTTATCCTCCAACCCTTCAAGGCGTTCATCGCTCTCGACACCGTCCATTGCAACAACGACTATTTGCCCGCCGTTCTTTTCCTGTATCTTTGAAACCTTGTATGTTTTCTTAAACGCCTTGGGCGGGATCAGCTTTTCATGGCCGGCTGCGAGCTTGCTCCAGCTTTCGCCTTTTGCTTTTGTGCTCTGGTCAGGTTCGGGAAGGCCCGGTACCCCGTGACGCTTAAGCACCTCTTTTTCGTTTAGCAATGCAATTGCAACCCGCTTTTCAACCGGGCTGCTCACCGCTGCCAGAGCCTTTTTGGTATCGAGGGGCTTGGCACTTCCGTCCGGAAACAGGCTCACCGTATAACTCTTGCCTATCAGTCTGTAAAGGGGGTTCTTCTTGTCAGATCCCCTGGTACTGTCAAAGTCAAGGCTAACCCCGCTCTTGCCTTTCATGAACATGCGAATATTTTTAAAAGTGATCTTCGCAATCGCACTGCCGTCATCGTTTACGGTTTCGATCTCCTGGTCAAACTCTATATCCATAAAAGAACGAGTCTGCTCTTCCTTGATCTTCTTGAGAGAAGGCTGCTCAAAGCTAAAATCCTGGATCGTTTCAGCAACAAATTTGTATGTCCCAGCCTCACCGGCTGCAAACTTAAAAGCTACCTCTGCCTGGACAGCAGGTTCGGCTACCTCACCGGCATCTTTGGCCTCAGGACCGCATCCGGCAAATAGTGCAAAAAAGAAACAAACCAACAAAAAACACGCTGAAGATCTGAAAGTAACCATAAAAAACTCCTTAATCTTTACAAAAATCTCGTTAAATCAAGCTATTAAAAGCAAGTTACAATTATAGGAATGCCCGCAATTTTAGCAACATTTATTCTGGAACAGCATGTATATCGACAAAAATCCGCCTGTGATTGTCGAATTTGTGGCGATAAAGCCTCTATTTCATGAAACCATAATACATTTTCCTGATTTTACGGTTCCTACACTCCCAACACAAAGCTATAATGGACATTTTACATATTTGCCAAGCTAGGTACGTCGGCATCTCGCCGGTGTTAATTAAAGAGTTTTTGGAGTTGTCCCATGAGAAGTGATACGATCAAAAAGGGTTTCGAACGAGCACCACACAGGGCACTGCTGCATGCCTGCGGAGTCAAAGACGAAGACATCAACAAACCGTTCATTGCGGTCGCAAACAGTTTCTGCGAAATCGTACCCGGCCATGTACACCTCGACGAGGTTGCAAAAGTTGTAAAACAAGCCATCCGCGATGCTGGCGGCGTCCCTTTCGAATTCAACACCATTGCCGTTTGCGACGGCATCGCAATGGGACACGGCGGAATGAAATACTCGCTGGCCTCACGAGAGATTATCGCAGACGCTGTCGAAACGATGATAAATGCACACCGCTTTGACGGCATGGTCTGCATACCCAACTGCGACAAGATCGTCCCGGGCATGCTCATGGCAACGATGCGTCTAAATATCCCCACCCTCTTTGTCTCAGGCGGACCAATGGCTGCCGGCAAAACAAAAGCTGGCAAAGTCGCCGATCTGATCACTATTTTTGAAGGGGTTGCCGAATACAACGCAGGAAAGATCGACGAAACACAACTGAGCGAGTTGGAATGCTGCGGATGTCCGTCACAGGGAAGCTGCTCGGGAATGTTCACCGCAAACAGCATGAACTGTCTCTGCGAAGCCATCGGAATGGCTCTTCCAGGAAACGGTACGATACTCGCTATCGATCCCAAACGACAGGATCTTTACAAAACCGCTGGCAAGCAGATCATCGAACTGGTCGCCAAAGACCTGAAACCACTCGATATCGTCACGGAAAAATCTATCGACAACGCCTTCGCTCTCGACATGGCAATGGGCGGATCGACAAACACCGTCCTCCATACCCTGGCAGTTGCAAACGAAGCCGGAATCGACTACAGCCTCCAGCGAATTAACGACATCTCCGCCAAATGCCCCAACATCTGCAAGGTCTCCCCTTCAAGCGAATGGCACATGGAAGACGTAGACGCCGCTGGCGGCGTAAGCGCTATCCTCAACGAAACCAGCAAGATCGAAGGGATGATCGCCAAAGACTGCATGACAGTAACCGGAAAAACACTCGGCGAAGTTATCGAAGGCGCCGAAATCAAAAACACCGACTGCATACATAACCTGGAAAACGCATATTCCAAAAAAGGCGGTCTGGCGATCCTTCACGGAAACCTCGCACCGGATGGATGTGTCGTAAAAAGTGCAGGCGTCGCACCGGCAATGCTGACCCATTGCGGACCTGCTGTCATCTTCGAAAGCCAGGAAGAGGCCTGTGAAGGTATTCTCGCAGGCAAAGTCAAAGCAGGAGACGTTGTCATCATCCGCTACGAAGGCCCCAAAGGCGGGCCAGGAATGCAGGAGATGCTAAGCCCTACAAGTTACATAATGGGTGCAGGACTCGGCGAATCGGTCGCACTCATCACAGACGGCCGCTTCTCAGGCGGAACAAGAGGCGCATGCATCGGACACGTAAGCCCCGAAGCCGCCGTTGGCGGGCCAATCGGCCTGATCAACGAAGGAGATATCGTCGAGATCGACATCCCCAACAACACCATAAACGTAAAACTGGCGGATGATCAACTGGCCGAACGCAAGAAAACCTGGAAAGCAAGACCTCCAAGGATCACAAAAGGATACCTTGCAAAGTACGCCTCAATGGCAACAAGCGCAGACACCGGCGCAATACTAAAGTGGTAATACCAAAGTGAGTTCAAAAGATAAAACGAAATGGTACGCCGCCGGCCTGCACTTCGAATGCACAGGCTGCGGCCAATGCTGCTCAGGACCCGATGAAGGTTACGTCTGGATAACAAAGCCGGAGGTCAAATTCCTCGCAAAACATCTGGGCCTTTCACTTAAAGATACGTACAAAAAATATCTCCGACGCATCGTAGTCCGACACAGTCTCGTCGAACATCCAAAGACTAAGGACTGCGTCTTTCTTTCGCAATGTGCCGACTCAAGAGGTTGCTCCGTCTACTCCGTTCGCCCAAATCAATGCAGAACATGGCCCTTCTGGTCCATGAACCTCCTCAGTCCCGACATGTGGAATTCGACAGCGATAAAATGCCCCGGAATAAACCGCGGAAAATACTACAGCTTCGAAGAGATCGAAAAACTAAAAAAACAGAATAGCTGGTGGAAAGATGAAAACTGACGACAACATCGCAAAAGCCGTCGCCGAAGTTTACGAATGGATCGATTCTAAAGCCAGAGACAAAACTCCATGCGACGGATGCGGCAAATGCTGTAACTTCAAACAATACGACCACCGCCTATACGTAACAGGAGTAGAGCTTACTCACCTGCAAAATACTCTCGGGCCCAAAGCTGCCAAAAAAATGAATGGCGGCATCTGCCCATACAACGAGAACAACAAATGCACGATCCACAAAAACCGCTTCGCAGGCTGCCGCATATTCTCATGTCAGTCAGATGCAGATTTCCAATCCAAGCTAACCGAAGAGGCACTGGCAAAACTAAAATCCATCGGCCATGAATTTCAATCCCCATATTGCTATGTAGACCTCGCAACCGGCCTGAACAAACTTGCGGAACAACTTTAACACCCGAAAAAAATCCAGGCCCCGCAAAAAAACTTGCCTCAACTTCCTATAATCTACGCCCTGTTTACTTCAAAACGCAAACAACCAAAAAAAACTGTCCGGCACTTTTAAATTCGCTCCTATCAACTTGAAATTTACCACATATTCCCGTATAATAA
The DNA here is from genome assembly GCA_030671565.1 of Anaerohalosphaeraceae bacterium. The sequence continues at coordinate 1,266 of DAOVIC010000082.1, read as the reverse complement.
CTCTTGTAAACTAACAGTAACGTTTAATTCGCCGGGGGGCAAAATGAAACGTATTTACAAAGAATTTAGTTTCTTTTTCGCTATCAGGGCTGCCAGAGGGCCGCCGGCCAGAAGAAAAGAACCCTTTTTTCCTGGCCCAGGCTACGCTTCCAGGAAGTTTCACCCTGCATACACGTCTGTTTTAAGGTTTTCCAGAGCCCTCTCGAAATATACCGCAATACTTAACTCCTCAAACACGTCTTGACGCATATAAAAGCGTGATTTGCCTATAATTTTCCGAAAACAGCAGAATTCCTGCCAAATCGTGTTCTTTGACGTTATTAACTGGAATTATCGGGAAAGCGAAAAAGATTATATATCTATTGACAAACCCGACTTTTCTTTAGATAATAAATTGTGCGCGTAGCTACTAGAATATGGGATATGTAATGTCGTGTGAAAAACACTATATAATAATGCTTAGCGCATTAATCTTCTCTTTTACCTTTTTGCTAGGTGGCTGCGGGGATTTTTTTGCAAGTAAACCTACTGACCTTGAATCCAGATTAATCATAGACGATATCTCTCGGATCAGAGAAAATCCGCATGTCAACAACCCTCTTCCTGAAGTATATATCGATCCTACCCAAAGGCTTGAGGTTGCTGATGGTGTCAAGCTGTTTTATTTCACGAAGCACCATTCAGCCGCTGAATTGAGCAAAAATGTTCGGCAACTTGGGCTCAAAATGGATAAATCGGGCAAAAAAGTCCTCAAGCCCGGTTTAAGAGTAAGTCAAAACATATCCACAAATCAGTTGGTCATTCATTGCAAAGATCACACTGAAGCTGACAAGGTCGAGGAATATCTTGCCGGCGTTGATGTTCCTCCGGTACAGGTCAACATTGATTGCCTCATTGTCGAGAGGTTTGGCGACGTTACTACCGACTGGGAAACCACACTGCTTATCGAAAATCTTCTGGGAGAAGGGATAACTCTCGGTGAAGATAAATACCCTAACCCGGCATTTCCGGGGGCGGCTCTTAGAGAAGAACGACGTGGAACCTTCGGTCTGGATTTCGGACACTGGATCGACAAGGGCGTTACCGGTCATCAAGTGAGAGTTATTGTCGATGTGCTCGAGTCAAGAGGGTATCTGAAAATACTTATGAATCCGACCCTTGAGACCATAAACGGCAAAAAGGCTACTGTAACTATCAGAGACTTTGCCCAGGTCTTCAAGACAATTACAGGCAAAGAGGATGCGTACACTCTGACAGAGTTTAAGT
>DAOVIC010000170.1 GCA_030671565.1 Anaerohalosphaeraceae bacterium | reverse complement strand
TTTTCTTCTCCTGCCGTATTTATACCACGCAGAACATGCGCCCTCACTGCTTACCATGCAGGGTCCGACTGGCGAATCAGGCGTGCATCTCGTTTCGAACATTCCGCAATCGGCCGGATCGATCAAACCGCAAAGCACTTCTCCGCACCTGCAGCCCGTCAGGTCTTCCGCAGGTATTTCATCGAAGCCGAACCGCTTCATCGCGTCGAACTTTGCGTACTCTTCTTTCAGCCGCAATGTTCCGCCCGGTATTTTGCCAAGCCCGCGCCAGTAACCGTCATACGGTTCGAAGAACGTATTGATAATTTGCCATGCTGTCGTATTGCCCGTTGCGGTTACTGCGGCATGGTACATATTTTTTACTTCGGGAGTGTCGTTTGTAAGCTGACGGCATATCTCAGCTATTCCTTCTATGACCTGCATCGGCTCGAAACCGGCGACAACGCATGGCCGTTTGTAAGTTTCTACGATCGGTTTGTATGCGTCCAGGCCGATAATTACACTGACATGGCCGGGACAAAGGAACGCGTCGATCTTATGGTTTTTCTCGGAAAGCAAAGCGTCCATCGCAGGTATAACCAGCTTATGTCCGCAAAGAATGCAGAAGTTGTCGAGCTTTTTTTCGGCGGCGTCTTTGAGCGCTACCGCGGTAGCAGGTGTCGTCGTTTCAAATCCCACCGCGACGAATACTACGGTTTTGTCGGGATTATCTTCGGCGAGCTTGACGGCATCTTCGCTGCTCATCACCAGTTTGACATTCGACTGGGCACGTTTTTCCAGGGATCCGTTTTTTCCCGGCACGCGGACCATGTCGCCGTAAGTTGCAATTATGCAATCCTCGCGTTCGGCGATCTCGAGCATTATATCTATGTATCCCTGGTCGGTTACACACACCGGACAGCCGGGACCGGAAAGAAGCTTAAGGCTTCTTGGGAGCGTAGGCCTGATACCGTTGCGAAATATCGAAACCGTATGGGTTCCGCATACTTCCATGATATTGATCTGGCGGCCAAGTGTTTCGCACGCCTGATCCATTAGTGCCTGTGCATTGCAAATTCTAGTCAGCATAAGAAAAATACCCTTTAGGGTAGTAAATGCACGCGTTGAAAATGATAATTACTTAATTTAAAAGTAACTTACCGCGAACAAAACGGAAATTTTCAATCGTGATCAATCACTATCCCGAAATTTTATTGTCGGTGTCTGTAAACCCTTTTATCTCGTCAAAAAGATCCCACGTCTTTCGGGCCTCTTCTTCATCGAGGATCGTTATCGCAAAACCGGCGTGTATTAAAACAATGTCGTTTAGCTTTGCCTCCGGGATAAGTGTTGTTCTGATGTTCCACTTATTTCCCATCGCATCGGCGACTCCGCGGTCGCCTTCAAGTTCAATTATCCTGGCAGGTACAGCTAAACACATATTTTGCTTTTCCTGAAAAAGTTATTTTCGAAATTTCGCGTTAGCGATCGCCGCTTGTCCCAGCGATATTCCGCCATCGTTTGCCGGCACACGTCTCTTGAATAATACAAAGAAGCCGTCATTTTTCAACAGCCTTATCAATCTGTTTGATAAATATCGGTTACAAAATACACCGCCGCTCAGTGCAGCAGTCTCAAGTCCGCAAGCTTCCCTGGCTTTTTGTGCAAGTGCCAGCAGCGAATCTGCAACCCAGTTATGGAACTTTGTCGACACTACACCTTTTTTTACACCGTTTTCAATATCTGTGGCGATTTGATTTATCATCATACGGAAATCAAGCTTGAAAGTTCCGTCAGAAGCTGAATTAATCTGCACATTGTAACTTTTTTCCAGATCGCTAGTCACTATTGCCTCCAGTGCTATCGGCAATTGTGCCTCGAAATGATTACGTTTTCCCAATCCGATCATTGCGGCAACGGCATCGAAAAGGCGTCCAAGGCTCGAGGTCTCGGCAACATTTACATTTCGGTCAAGTTGATTGGCGATAATGTCGAGTTTGCTCCGGTCAGTTTCGATGCCATCCAGCAGCGAGCCGTATTTTTTCAAATACTGATCATCGCATTTACTCAAAAGCCCCATCAGCGGCCGAATTGCTTCTTTTGCTGCCCTGTCTCCGCCGGCAAGCGGATAATAGTCCAGGTGACCGAATCGCTGAAAATCGTTCAATGATGCGATCAGGCATTCGCAGCCCCAAATCGCACCGTCGGTCCCCAACCCCGTTCCGTCAGCAACAAGTCCGATCACCTTTTCGTGATGGTCGTATTCGGCAAGCACCGAGGCAATATGTGCCCAATGGTGCTGCACTTCGAGAACGTTACCGCCGGATAATTCTTTTGCGAACTGACTTGAAAGATAACCCGGATGCATATCGCATGCAAAAATCGCCGGCTGAACCTCAAAGAGTTTTCGCAGGTGCTTGACGGATCGGCCGTAGTGTCTGTAAACGTCCGCCTTTTCAAGATCGCCGATATGCTCGCTCAAAATAAACTTCTTATCTTTGCCAAAACAGAAGGTGTTTTTCAGGTCTGCACCGGCAGCGAAGATGTGTTTTTCGCATCGGGTCGAGGTAAGAACAGGCGCCGGTACGTATCCTCTGCTTCGCCTGAGCACCGCAGGTCCGCCGTCTGCAACCTGTACCACAGAATCATCCACCTGCCGGTAAATATCCCGGTTGTGCATCAAAAAGGCGTCAGCGATACCGGAAAGTTTCTCCAAAGCCGGCCCATTTTCGCAGATAAGCGGCTCATCCGAGATATTGGCACTTGTCATGACAAGCACCTCGATGCCCCCGGCGGCAAAGAGCAGATGATGAAGCGGCGTATAACACAGCATAAATCCCAGGTTACTGCTGCCAGCTGCGACGGAATCAGCGATTTGACGTACTGCCCCCGCCTTTGCCGGCAATAGAACTATCGGGCTTTCAGGGCTTTTGAGCAAGGATTCGGCAACCTCGTCCACAACTGCATGATCTGTGATCTTCTCGACACTGCTAACCATCATTGCAAACGGTTTATGATCCCTCTGCTTCCGCTGACGCAATCTGCGTACAGCTTCTTCGTTCAAAGCATCGACTGCAAGGTGGAATCCCCCCAGCCCTTTGATCGCCACTATCTTGCCTTCGAGCAGTAATTTCGCGGTTTTTGCGATCGCAGCATCGCTATCGTCTTCGATCGTATTACCGAGATTGTCGCAAAGGAATATTTTCGGCCCGCATCCGTGGCAGGCTACCGGTTGCGCGTGAAATCTCCTGTCACCGACATCGGCGTACTCGCTGCGGCATTTATCGCACATCTGAAACTGCTGCATCGTTGTATTGCACCGGTCATAGGGAATATTTCGCACGATAGAATAGCGAGGCCC
>DAOVIC010000015.1 GCA_030671565.1 Anaerohalosphaeraceae bacterium | reverse complement strand
TGGGAGCAACGATCGCCGATTTCGCCGCCGAAAGCAACGCCCGGGCGATCGGCTCATCAGGACACCGAACCCCGATAGAACCGTCACGATAAAGGGTCTCAAAACAATCGTCCCCCAACTTCTCCCTCTGCAACTTCAAACTTTCCTCATCCAGCTGAAAAACAAGCGTCAAAGGCCCCGGCCAAACCTTAGACATCAGCTTCTGTGCCCTAAATGGCACAACCGGCACATAATCCCCCAACTGACTCTTATCGCCGATATGCAAAGTGTACCGCTTATCCCCAGGCCGGTTCTTAACCGCATCAAGCCGCTCGATAGCCTCACTGTCGGCCTTACAACCTATCCCGTAAACCGTCTCAGTAGGAAATGCAACCAGCCCGCCCCCATCAAGAACCTCAGCGGCACTCTTTATCGCCGAAGCATCCCTTTCCGCATTATCGATTGTAATGATCTTCGTTTCCATAGCGAAAGATTATAACAAACAACCGAATATCTTGCCACAACCAACCTGACACTAATATATTCCTCCTTACTATTGCCAAAAACCGACTTGCAGCTATAATGTAAGGATAATTATATTGAGAGAGCCAAATGAAAAAGCTGTTTACATTATACCTGATCACACTGCTCTGGACACTCCACCCAGCCGCCGCATACTCCACCCCCGCCCGGCCCCAGATCGACCGGATCACGAAAAAATACTCCCACGCCGACATGGCAAAATGGACTCCTGCCACGGTAGACTCGACGCCCTGCCTGATCTCCCCGGCAATAGTTTCACCAGAAGGCTGCGAAATAAACTTTCACAAGATCACAGCAGATTTTGCCGGCCCCGGCCAAATAAAAATGAGCATAGGCTATTCAGATACGCCCGACTTACAGAATGTCATCGCAAAATCACACCTGCACACACGTCTAAAAACCCTTAAATCGGGCGCCTCGATCGAAGCAGTATCTCGCTACAAGGGCCAGCGATACGCATGGCTGATACTCCAGCCCGAACAAAATGTCCGCATAAAAGCCATCCGCTACCAATACTCCCGGACCAAAGAAGCACTCTACGGCCACACACCCGAAACATTCACATTCGCAAACAATGACTTGCCCTACCGCTTCATGTTCCCCCGCAACTACGACCCCGCAAAAAAATACCCCCTCGTCATAAGCGTATCAGGCTCAGGCGGCATAGGCACCGACAACAAACGAAGCATGGAACAGGTCATTTTCGCCAGATACCTCTTTACAAATTACTACCACAAACGAGAATTCGAATGCTTCAGCCTTGTAACACAGATACCGCCGATGGAAACTGTCCCGGCCCCATACTTCCCAAAAGGAAAAATGGGCGCCCCGACCCCATACCATCCTGACTGGCCCGCCGTAAACGAAAACGGATGGTACACACACGCAACCCTCAAACTGGTACAAACCTTGATCGACGATAAAAACATAAACATCGACAACAACCGGGTATACCTGACAGGTTTTTCATACGGCGGCAAAGCATGCTGGGAATTCTTAAAAGCCGACCACGACCTGTTCGCAGCTGCCATCCCCGTAGCCGGCTGGCCAATAGGTCCTGTAGGCTCGACACCGTCGGGCCAATACCTTACCGAACTAAAACAGCAGGTAAAACAATACAAACACGTACCGACAAGAATATTCGCAGGCGACCAGGACCCCATGCGATTCGGAAGCAAAGCCGTTTACGAAGAGATTGCCAAAGCCTCAGGAGACAGCCTGTACATAGAGTTCCCAAAAACAAACCACGTAGCAACCGCCGCAAAAGTGTGGGGAAATATTAAGTACACAACATGGCTGTTCGCAAACAGAAAAGATCGACCAAAACCAGGGAAACCAAATATTACAATTTCCACTGAAGCTAAACCCAACACGCCCCCGAAGGGACTCGAACCCTCAACCTTCGGATCGACAGCCCGATACTCGCGACTGTAAGCACTTACGGAGAAAGGGTTTATGGCGGCCATAAAGACTTATGGAACTAAAGTAGAACCAAAGGTGCAAGCTTGGTATGTGTTTTGGTATGCGTGTCTCAGTTCACACGATATTTTTAAATTAAATCTGAAAAATTCATTTATGTTTGTACCCTACGGCAATCACTTGAGAAAAGCATTGCTAAATAATATAACAACATATTATACCGGCCAGCCTAGGAGTCTTTGGCGTGCGGCTATGCTTACTCCTGTGATCAGGGCGTCTTCTCCGGCGCGGGCGGGCATTATCTGAATATTTCGCAGGGAATTTTCGTAAACATTTGTTTGCATCGTTTCGCGGATGCATTCGGCAAAATATTCGTGAAAGTGCAGGCAGACATATCCTGCGAGAACAATCACTTCCGGATCATAACAATTTATTAGCATGCAGGCAGCTCTTGAGAAATGGGCGGCTACATAATCTCGCAGCGAAAGAGCATATTTATCCCCATCGTCAGCAGCCCTGGACCATTGCATTAAAAACTCTTCTGGAATATTACAGTTATCTTTCCCGGCAAAGCAGGGAGCGGATATGCCGTCGGATTCGTTGCGAATCTTATTAATTAGAGCCGGCCCAGAGATCAATGCTTCCAGGCATCCCTTTTGACCGCAGCCGCAAAGGGGGCCGTCAGGTTCTACGACTATGTGGCCGATCTCACCGTATCTGCCGTTAGCCCCTGATATGAGCTTACCATCCATATAAACGGTTGAGCCTACGCCATCGGCAAGATTTAGATACAGTATGTTTTTCGAAGCGAGATCGGCGCTGATCGCAAATTCCGAAAGCAGCCTGACGCGGTTGCTGTATACCGAGACTGGAAATTCAAAGAACGGCTGGAGATGTTCTTTGAGGTGAACATTTTTCCACCCTAAGGGGCTGGACAGGGAGACGCATCCGTCGGGCGAGACCGATCCGCTGAGTGTGATGCCGACACCGATCACTTTTGTGTTTTCGATCTTGTTGCGATTGAGCAGACCTGGCACATTAACGCTGAGCAAATCCAGAACATTTTCCAGTGAGTGATCGGATCCCAGCGAGATGCGGATCTTATCTTTCATTTGGCCCTTTAAGTTAAACAGTCCTACGAAAAGATGGCTGGGGTTGATCTCAACGCCTACGGTGTATCTGCAGTCCGAATTAAGCTCAAGTACGATCGGTTTTGGGCCGCGGGTTGCGCTATGGCCAGGCGTTTCCGTGATGAGTCCTTTGTCGCGAAGTCTTGCTACGATCGTGCTGGCTGTGGAACTGCCGATCCCAGCGAGGTTGCAAAGCTGGGCCTGAGAGAGCTTTTTGTGCTCAAAGAGCATAGAAAGGATGAGGTTTTCGTTCCTCTGGCCTGCGTTTTTTGAGTCAATAGGGCCGTTTCTCATGATAATCTCATGCCTTGTGGTATAATTGCGCTTTTGCTTAAAATGCCTAATTAAGTACAAATCACATTAAATTATACAAGATAAACGCTTTTATGCAAGTATTTCTAGCCTTTTCCTGAAAATTTCCAAAATAAGCTTGCAATGTCAAGCCTATGGCATATACAATAATCTCAGTGCATGGGATATTATTTTTTGCTCGGAGTTCTTAAAATGAATGAACTTTTTGATATCAAAAATAAATGTATAGTGATCACAGGTGCAGGCGGGGTTCTCTGCGGACAGATGGCCAGGGATTGTGCCAAGGCTGGTGCAAAGGTCGCTGTCCTTGACCTCAATGAACAGGCCGCACAAAAGGTTGCTGAAGATATCGTCGCCGGTGGCGGTGAGGCGATAGCGGTTAAATGCAATGTCCTCGACAAGCAAAGTCTGGAAGATGCAAAGGCAATTGTAAACGACAAACTCGGCAAGATCGATATCCTAATCAACGGTGCCGGCGGAAACAAAAAGGAAGCGACGACCGGTCCGGATATGTCATTCTTTGATATGCCTGCAGATGCTATTCGGTTTGTGTTTGATCTTAATTTTATCGGTGCCCTGCTTCCAACGCAGGTGTTTGCTAAAGACATGACAGAGACCGGCAAAGGCGTAATACTTAATATTTCCAGTATGAATGCGTTTAAGCCTTTGACAAAGATCGCAGCGTATTCGGCTGCTAAGTCTGCTATAAGCAACTTTACGCAGTGGCTTGCCGTGCACATGTGTCAGAATTATTCTAAAGAAATTCGTGTAAACGCGATCGCTCCGGGTTTTTTCCTGACAGAGCAGAATCGTTTTCTTTTGACGGACGAAAAAACCGGCGAACCAACGCCTCGCGGCAAGCTTATAATTGACCATACTCCGATGGATCGTTACGGTAAACCAGAAGAACTGACCGGTACAATGCTTTGGCTTCTAAGCGATGCGGCGAAGTTTGTTACAGGAGTAGTAGTACCCGTAGACGGCGGAGTATCAGCATTCGGAGGAATTTAACATAGCGATTAAGGTTAGAAATAATCAGACGATTTGGTGATAACTAACGAACCTTCAAAGAAAAAATATATAATAAATAACTTTCTGCCCCGAGCCTGTTCATCCGAATCTGACAGGCCACTTAGTTATTGCCAAACAAGTTTATTCCGCTTTGAGCAAGTAACAGGGAGAAAACCCGGATTGGTTATATATTATGCTATACTATAAACGCGGCGATAAAAATGATGATCTGTCGGCACAGGATATGAAGGATGGTTTGCGCCAGGCTCTTGATAAACTTGGCGAAAAGCGAAAAGTCCTCGCGATTCCGCCGGACTTTACACGCTTTCATTCTCGTGCCGGCGAACTAACCGAAACTGCATGGGAGTATTACGGCGACAGTATGACAGACGTACTGCCCGCACTTGGTACACATACGGCGATGACGGCCGAGCAGATCAAGACGATGTTCGGCAAAATACCGCAATCGCTCTTTAGAGAGCACAACTGGCGTGACGGACTGGTTACTTTGGGGACAGTACCCGGCGAATTCGTTAGCGATATAAGCGGTGGAAAGGTCGATTATGATTGGCCCGTGCAGGTTGATAAACTTCTTGTAGAGGGCGATTTTGATTTGATGCTTTCGTTTGGACAGGTAGTCCCTCACGAAGTGATCGGAATGGCAAACCACAATAAAAACATCTTCGTAGGTACAGGAGGCGCAGAAGCCATTAACAAAAGTCATTTTTTGGGTGCGGCATACGGGATGGAAAACATAATGGGCCGGGCAGACTCGCCAGTTCGAAAAGTCCTGAACTATGCATCTGAGAATTTCTCAAATCATCTGCCAATATTATACATTCTAACCGTAGTAGCAGCCGAGCAAGGCAGGCAGGTCGTCAAGGGCCTATTCATCGGCGATGGCTTTGAATGTTACGAACTTGCCGCAAAACTTTCACTTGAGGTGAATTTTCAGATACTCGATAAACCACTGCAAAAAGCGGTCGTCTATCTCGACCCGCACGAGTACAAAAGCACATGGCTCGGCAACAAAAGTATCTACCGAACCAGAATGGCAATGGCCGATGGCGGAGAACTGATCGTGCTTGCCCCCGGCCTGATGGAATTTGGCGAAGATGCCGAGATTGACAAGCTAATACGAAAATACGGTTACATAGGCACGGACAAAGTGCTGGAACTGGTAAAGAGTAAAGACGAAGTAAGAGATAACCTCAGTGCTGCCGCTCACCTGATCCATGGGTCATCGGAAGGTCGATTTAGCATAACATATTGTCCGGGCAATATCAGCAAAGAAGATATCGAGTCGGTGAACTTTCAATATGCTGATCTAAACGAGATGATGAAGTTATACGATCCGGAAAAACTGAGCGACGGATACAATACTGTCGTCGGTGAAGAAATATATTATATATCAAATCCCGGCATGGGCCTCTGGTCCTGTCGAGAGGGATTTTGTTAGCTATTAGCTTGTGGATTCCTGTAATTTTATTTGTGGAGTATAATAATGTCTGAAACAGAAAAAAAATATTCATTGATTGTTCCGACCAGTATGGGGGTTCGATTGACTCCTGTTGATTCTCAGCCGTTCCATTGCAGCGATACTTTCAAAATGCAGGCAACCAGTGCTGAGAGTAATGTCGCAAGCGTGGCTTCATATCTCGGCATGCCGGTCAAAGTATTGACAGCATTTGTTAAGGGCAGCCCTGTCTCTCATTTCATTAAGGACAACCTTAAAAGCCGTCGGATGGACTTTGAGGGGCCTGAGTTTGAACAGGAAGATCCATGGGGGTATCGCCATCAGATCAATATGGCTTGCAGCGGTTGGGGCTCGCGCGGACCGAGGGTTCAAAACGACAGAGCAGGTGAAGTTGGCCGCGAGCTTAGCGCCGATGACTTTGATCTTGATAGGATATTTGCTCAGGAAGGAGCTAAGATAGTACACCTTTCAGGGCTTATTGCGGCACTTTCGCCTAAGACCAGTAAATTTTGTCTTGACGTCGCACGCGTTGCAAAAGAAAATGACTCGTTGGTATCATTTGACCTTAACTATAGGGCCAGCTTCTGGACGGGCAGAGAGAAAGAGCTTTCTGAGGCGTTTGCCGAAATCGCTTCTCGCAGTGATATCCTGATCGGTAACGAAGAAGACTTCCAGTTGTGCCTTGGGATAGAAGGCCCTGATTCCGGCGGTCAGGATCTCGATCAGAAGATCGATAGTTTTAAAGTGATGATAGGTAAAGTTCAGGCTGCCTACCCCAATGCCAGCTACTTTGCAACGACACTTCGTGATGTTGTGTCAGCAAACAACCATATGTGGGGCGCACTGGTTACTGACGGCAAGGAGTGGGAAGTCATCAAGCCTCGTGAGATCGGCGTTCTTGACCGTATTGGCGGCGGTGACGGATTTGTCGGCGGTCTGCTTTACGGAATACTCAAGGGCTGGGATGTGAAAAAATGTGCCAGGTTTGGATGGGCAAGCGGAGCACTCGCGGCAACGATGCTAACCGATTACGCTCAACCTGCCGACGAAGATCAACTCTGGAGTATTTGGGAAGGCAACGCGAGAGTCCAACGTTAATAATAAGACTGTAATACGAAAATAACATTTAAACATATGGGGCACAAAAAATGTCGAAAGCAGATATAGGCCTTGTAGGCCTTGCCGTAATGGGTGAAAATTTCATTTTGAACATGGAAAGCAAGGGGTTTACAGTCGCATGCTTTAACCGTACAGTCTCGAAGGTCGATGACTTCATGGGCGCTCGTGCAAAGGGCAAAAACATCATCGGTTGTCACTCTATCGAAGAGTTTGTCAATTCTCTCGAACGTCCTCGCAAGGTAATGCTGCTGGTTAAGGCAGGCGGAGCTGTTGACGCTTTCATCGACCAGGTCCTGCCATTGCTCGAAGATGGCGATATAATCATAGATGGCGGTAACTCACATTTCCCAGACACTATCCGCAGATGCGAATACGTCGAAAGCAAAGGCAAGCTCTACATCGGCACTGGCGTATCAGGCGGTGAAGAAGGTGCTTTGCTCGGTCCTTCGATCATGCCCGGTGGTTCGCCGGCTGCGTGGGAGCATGTTAAACTTATCTTCCAGAAATGTTGCGCACAGACCGATGACGGTCAGCCATGCTGCGACTGGGTAGGGGAAAACGGTGCGGGCCATTTCGTTAAGATGGTCCACAACGGCATTGAATACGGTGATATGCAGATGATCTGCGAAACGTACCAGATGATGAGCAAAGGGCTTGGCTTGTCTAATGAAGAAATGCATAAGATCTTTACAGATTGGAACGATGGTATTCTTGATTCATATCTTATCGAGATCACACGTGACATTCTTGGATACAAAGATGAAGACGGCAATGAAGTCGTCGATCATATCCTCGATACAGCCGGTCAAAAGGGAACCGGTAAATGGACAGCGGTTGCTGCTCTGGATGTGGGGATGCCGCTTACTCTTATTGGCGAGGCAGTATTCGCAAGATGCTTGTCGGCTCTAAAAGATGAACGTGTAAAAGCTTCTAAGGTGCTCTCGGGACCTGATGCATCGTTTGACGGAGACAAGGCCGCACTCGTTGCAGACCTCATGGAGGCGCTTTATGCATCGAAGATAGTTAGCTATGCACAGGGTTATCAGCTCATGCGTGCAGCTGCGAAAGAATACAAATGGAACCTGAACAATGGCGGCATCGCTTTGATGTGGCGCGGCGGCTGTATTATTAGAAGCGTCTTCCTCGGCAAGATCAAAGAAGCGTTCGATAGTAATCCAGACTTGGAAAACCTTCTGCTTGATCCATTCTTTAAGAACGCTGTAGAGACATCGCAGGCAGCGTGGCGAAGGGTTATTGTTGCTTCGGTTAACCTTGGAATTCCAATGCCTGCGATAAGCTCGGCTTTGGCATTCTATGACGGCTATAGAAGCGAAAGACTCCCAGCAAATCTTTTACAGGCCCAGAGAGACTACTTCGGTGCACATACCTACGAGAGAGTAGATAAAGCTCGCGGCGAATTCTTCCACACAAACTGGACCGGCCGAGGTGGCAACACAGCAGCTTCGACATATATAGTCTAGTGGATAGTGTTATTTTTTATGTTTTTTATTGGAGCTGGCAATGACTGTTGAGTATATAAATGAAGAGTTTTTGTTGCAAAATAAAACAGCGAAGACTCTCTACCATGATTATGCGGCGAAGATGCCGATATATGATTACCACTGCCATTTGCAGCCCGCTCAGATCGCAGTCGATAAACAGTTTGAGAATTTAACGCAGATATGGCTTTACGGCGACCATTACAAGTGGCGGGCGATGCGAACAAACGGCGTAGAAGAAAAATACATCACTGGAGACGCGACAGATCGCCAGAAATTTGAGATGTGGGCACAGACTGCTGCTGCCTGCATTCGTAATCCGCTATATCACTGGACGCATTTAGAGCTTAAAAAACCATTTGGAATTACCGATAAGCTTCTCGGTCCAGACACCGCCGATGCGATATACGATTGCTGCGGTGAAATGTTAAGCACCCCGCAGTTCACTCCGCGTAACATTATGCGAACATGGGACGTAAAGCTCGTATGCACCACAGAGGACCCGCTCGATAGTCTTGAGCACCATAAGGCGATTGCTGCTGATGGTTTCGAAGTTGCGATCCATACCGCATGGCGACCGGATAAGGCGATGGCTCCGGAAAATCTTGACGCCCAAAATGATTGGATCGACAAACTCGCCGAGCTTACTGATATTGAGATCAACAGTTTTGAAACATACATCGAGGCGATTGAAAAACGCCAGGGATATTTCCACGAAAACGGCTGCCGGTTAAGCGACCACGGACTGGACAGACCTTACGCAGCTGAGTACACCGAAAGCCAGATCGAAGCGATATTCCAGAAGATACGTACCAGGGCACCGCTTTCGCCGGATGAGATTGAAAAATTCAAGTCCGCTATGATGATAGAATTCGGCATGATGAATCATAAAAAGGGCTGGGTTCAGCAACTGCACATGGGTGTCATCCGCAATAATAATACGCGTATGTTTAACACGCTCGGAGCCGATACGGGCTTTGATTCGATAGGCGATTTTGACATCGCATTACCGCTGGCAAAATTCCTTGACAGGCTTGACGCTCAGAATATGTTAGCGAAAACGATACTGTACAATATAAACCCTAAGGACAACGAGGTGCTTGCCACGATGTTGGGGAATTTTCAAGCCGATGTCCCTGGCAAATTGCAATTTGGTTCCGGCTGGTGGTTCCTTGATCAGATGGACGGTATGATAAAGCAGATGAACGCTGTGTCGAATCTTGGTTTGCTAAGCCGTTTCATCGGCATGCTGACCGATTCCAGAAGTTTCCTTTCCTACGCCCGCCACGAGTACTTCCGCCGCATATTGTGCAACCTGCTAGGCGAAGAGGTAGAAGCAGGCTACTGGCCAAATGACATCAAGCTCCTAGGTAAGATGGTAGAGGATATATCATATAATAACGCCAGAAATTATTTTACAATGTCTATTAATGAATAATGGAATAAATTATGAAAAGGCAAGTTTCGTTTCTAATAAGCATGATGCTTATCGGTGCTTTGGTCGCGACATGTGGATATGCGGTCTTTCTTCGAGCCCCCGCCGACAGCGCCGACCAGATCGTACTCAAACTCGGCCACAGTCTGGACCCATCGCACCCGGTACACAAAGCGATGGAGTTCATGAATGACCGTTTGCTCGAGTTATCAGACGCAACCGTCAGGATAGACATATATCCCAGCAGCGTTTTAGGCTCTGAGGTTCAGACTATCGAACAGCTGCAGTACGGCTTGCTCGCCATGACAAAAACTTCTACAGCGTCTATCGAAAACTTCCTGCCCGAGATGTCAGTCTTTGGCCTTCCCTACCTTTTCCGTGACGAAACGCATTACTGGGATGTCCTTAGCAGCCCTTTGGGCAAAGAACTGCTTGAAAAGACACAAACCAAAAACCTGCGAGGCCTGTGCTACTACGATTCCGGAAGCCGAAATTTCTACACAAAAGACCGCCCGATACTAACTCCCGATGATCTCAAAGGCCTGAAGATCCGCGTAATGAACAGCCGAACCGCCATGGACATGGTAAGTGCTCTAGGTGCGGCACCGACCCCCATAGCATGGGGCGAGCTTTACACTGCCCTTGCCCAGGGAACCGTAGATGGAGCAGAAAACAACCCGCCAAGCTTTACTACTAACAAGCATTTCGAAATTTGCAGGCATTTCTCAAAGGACGGCCACACAAGAATCCCAGACGTTCTTTTGATCTCCACAAAAACATGGTCCCAGCTCGACCCGCAGGTCCAGCAATGGCTTCAACAAGCAGCCGACGAATCTTCAATCTTCCAGCGAAAACTATGGAAAGAAAAAACCATACAATCGCTCGAGGAGGCAAAAGCAGACGGAGTGTCTATATATGAAGTCGATCAAAGTCTCTTTGCAGAAAAAGTAAAGCCGATGTACGACGCGATCGAAAATGATAAGATCAAGGATCTTGTAACAAGAATTCGGGAGGTTAAACCATGATAGTTGATATGATCAAAAAAAGCCGTGTAGCCCTTTGTCGTGTCCTAGAGGCGGTACTCATCGCAGCAGTGTTTGTTCTCGTCCTTGACGTACTCTGGGGCGTTTTTACCCGCTATGCCATGGGAGCGCAAGCCGACTGGACCGAAGAACTTGCCCGTTTTCTCCTGATCTGGATATCTCTTTTGGGCGGAGCAGTCGCTTTCGGCGAAAAGGCTCACCTTGGTGTCGATTATTTTGTAGGCCTGTTTGATACATCCACGCAGAAATTGCTGGCGATCTTCGCACAACTGGTCGTTCTATTTTTCGCGACAAGCATTTTTGTCATCGGTGGGTCAGCGGTAGTCATTGACACTCTACGAATGGAGCAACTCACCCCGGCACTGGGAATTGGGCAGGGCTATGTCTATCTTGCTTTACCAATAGCCGGAGTTTTTATGATAATATTCACGGTAGAGCGGATTATCGAACTGATCCTCACCGATAAGCAGGGAGGACTAAACTAATGGCTGTAACAGCCCTTATACTTGTACTTGTATTTGTCCTTCTTCTTGTCATGAATGTACCCGTCGCCGTTTCCATAGCGATTGCGGCATTCGTTGCGATCCTTGCCGAGGGAATTGATCCTTCGGTTATGATGGCGCTGAAAATGGCAAACGGAGTAAACAGTTTTGCTTTGCTTGCGATACCGTTTTTCATTCTCTCGGGCCATCTGATGGGTCGAGGTGGCATGGCAAGACGTCTCATAGATTTTGCAAATGCTCTTGTGGGCATGCTTCCCGGCGGACTTGCGTATGTAAACACTCTCACCTGCATGTTGTTCGGGTCAATTTCCGGTTCCGCTGGTGCAGCCGTCTCATCGGTAGGAGGATTCATGATCCCGGAGATGAACCGCAAGGGCTACGGCGTCGAGTTCAACGTCGCAGTCACCACAACGGCGGCAACGACAGGGTTGCTTATCCCGCCCAGTAATGTAATGATCGTTTATTCCGTCGCTGCCGGCAGTGTTTCGATTTCCGCGATGTTCATGGCAGGCGTCTTTCCCGGCATAGTTATGGGTTTATGTATAATGGCCGTATGCGGATACTTCGCATTCCGCAACAAATACGGATGCGAGCAGCGCGTACCATTCTTTGAGACACTGGTTTCATTCAAAAGGGCGCTCCTAAGCCTGATGCTGATAGTCATCGTCATCGGCGGAATATTGAAGGGAATTTTCACTCCAACAGAAGCGGCCGCCATTGCCGTATTGTATTCATTCATACTTTCCGTGATAGTTTACCGCCAGATCGGTATGCGCCAGTTGCCGGAGATATTCAGACAGACAGGCATAACGACAGCAATTGTGATGCTGCTGATAGGTGCCAGTTCCGGAATGAGTTGGATCATGACCATGGCAAATATCCCGCAGTCGGTAAGCGGTGTATTATTAAATCTCTCAGACAACCCGATAGTGATTCTACTAACGATTAATCTGCTGCTTTTGTTTGTCGGAACGTTCATGGATATGACCCCGGCGGTTCTTATCTTTACGCCTATTTTCTTGCCCGTTGTAAAGTCGCTCGGAATGCACGAGGTCCACTTCGGCATCATGATGATCGCCAACCTTTGCATAGGCCTTTGCACACCACCTGTAGGGACGTGTCTTTTTATAGGCTGCGGCGTAGGAAAAACGACAATAGCAAAAGTCACAAAAACAATGCTGCCGTTCTTTGGTGCGATGGTCATAGCCCTGATGGCGATAACGTATATGCCCAAGCTCTCGCTTTGGCTGCCAGCCAAGACCAATCAGCTAAAGACTCAGGAAGTTGAAGAATCGATTCAGACATGGAATGAAAATATCTTCGGGCAAGAAATTGGCTCAAAATGACCTGCACCCAAGTTCTGGTCCACTCTTAATGCCAATTTTGACACCAGATGAGCAGGAATATACTGGTATACTTGTTTGAGAATAGTATAATGAAAATTTTATCTTCTGAAAAAAGGAAATCATGCAACTGAAACTCAAATTCTTACTTACATTACTGTTAACCTCACTGCTCTGTTCCTGCACATCGACCAATAATAAATCGAAAGAAGCTGACGGCTGGAAGATGCTCTGGGATGGAAAAACTACAAACGGCTGGCGTGGTGCCAGGCTGGATCATTTTCCTAAATCAGGATGGGTTATAGAGGACGGAGTTTTGACGGTTCTGGAATCAGGCGGCGGCGAATCTACCGCTGGCGGTGATATTGTGACTGTCGATAAATACAGCGATTTCGAATTGAAGCTTGATTTTAAGGTGACGCCAGGTGCAAACAGCGGCATCAAGTATTTCGTTGACCCGGGACTCAACAAAGGTCGGGGTTCGTCTATTGGCCTGGAATACCAGATATTGGACGATAAGCGGCATAAAGATGCCAAACTAGGCAGCCAGGAAGGCAGCCGCACAGTCGCTTCTCTCTATGACTTGATCAAAGCCGAAAATAAAAAGCCCAGCCCGATCGGTCAGTGGAACCATGCCCGCATTGTCTCTAAGGGCAACCACGTTGAACACTGGCTTAACGGAGATAAAGTGCTCGAGTGTGAGCGTAAAACGCCCGAGTTTCGACAGCTTATTAAGGAAAGCAAATACAAAAGGTGGCCCGGTTTCGGTGAATGGACGGAAGGTCATATCCTCCTGCAGGACCACGGCAATACCGTTTCTTTTAGGAATATCATGATCAAAGAGCTCAAATAAAGTTATATATTAATCCGAATATAAGGGGAATTTCTGATGAATAAAACGAGTGATGTATCCCGTCGAACGATGTTAAAGGCTATTCTCTGGACCCCGCCTGCGTTGATGTTCACCAGTAGCGGATGTCTTGCTGAGAAGGCATTTAAACCTTTGTATGAGCCAAAGATCATAGCAACAGGCCAAAAGATTCGTGCCGCCCAGATCGGCGTATTTAATCGGGGTTCTAGTGTTCTCAAATCATTTAATAGTCACTCAGACAGCCAGATCGAATTCAAAGCATTTGCAGATGTGCTGTTTACTTCACACGATTCTGAGTTGAAGGGCTTTGACGGTGTGCCGTGTTTCCGTGATTATCGCGAGATGCTTGAACAGATGCACGATCAGATCGATGCTGTAATAATCTGTACTCCGGATCACTCTCATTTTCCGATGATCGCTCATGCGATGCTGCTTGGTAAACATGTTTATGTTGAAAAGCCGCTGGCTCAGAATGTTTATGAATGTCGCATGGTAGAAGAACTTGCAAAGGCATGTCCTGGTGTTGTTACTCAGCTTGGTAACCAGGGCCATTCTGATTTCGGTACGATCCAGTTCGGCCAGATGGTTGATGCCGGCCTTATCAAAAACGTTAAAAGGATCGATGCCTGGATGAACAAAAGTCGCCGCTGGCACGGTTGGACCAACACTGAATATCCGGAATCAATCCCGCAGCCGGGTTATGACTGGGATCAATGGCTCGGTCGTCGTCCGTTCCGTCCGCACAGTCCTAAGATGACCGGCGGTAACTGGCGATGCTGGTATGAGTTCGGTTGCGGCTGCATGGGTGACTGGGGTGCTCACATTCTCGATGCGTATCATCGTTACCTCAAACTCGGACAGCCCTACGAAATCACCACAAAAGTCATGGGGCCAAGCGACCTTTACTATCCGCAGGCTTCTGTGATCACATTTAAGTTCAAAGCACGCGGTGATATGCCTCCACTGGAGTTGAACTGGTATGACGGCCAGAGAAATAAAGCTCCGCGTCCAGACGGTTACAAAAGGGCAATGGATAAGCCGGGTTCGTTGCTTTACCTTGACAAAGGTGTGCTAAGTGGAACAAGCCACGGAGCGAATTATCACTTTGCCTTGGATCTTAAACTCGAAAAAATGGAAAAGGCCGGCAAACTGCCCGATCCGAAACGTGCCAACTATGACCACTATAAGAATTTCCTGAATGCATGTCAGGGCATAGAGCCGGTAAATTCTCCATTTACAGTCGGAGCACCGCTCTCTGAAATGCTGGCTCTTGGTTGTATTGGCCAAAAGTTCGATGGAACTCTTAAATATGATGCCAAGGCAATGAAGATCACTAATAATGCTGAGGCAAACAAAATGCTAATGGGCCCTGAGGCTAGAGAGCGTTGGACCGCATACGACAAAAAGAAAACGGTCGCTTCAAAAGTTTCGCGTATCAAGACACCGGCCCAGGTTAAGTGGCAGGATTTGTCTGCTGATAAGAAAATGAGTAAATGGGAAAATCCTTACACTTACGGCAAAACAAAATACAACGATGGCATTATTAGCTTGACCTCACAAAAGGGCAAGTGGTTCCTACTTACCAAGAAAGAATACGCCAATTTCATCTTTGAAGGCGAGGTCAAGATTCCAGCAGAAAAAGGAAACTCCGGCTTCCTGTTCCGTTGCCAGAAGAAGAAAAACAAGGCCTGGGGTTACCAGGCAGAAGTTGATCCGAAAGAAGATCGTAAGTGGTCTGGCGGATTGTATGACGAAGGTCGCAGAGGCTGGTTTATCTCACCTAAGAAGAATGACAAGTCATCTGAAGCTGGTTTCCGCGCACGTGCAGGTAATTGCTTTAAACAGGGTAAGTGGAATAAATACTGCATAGAGTGTGTCGGTTCTCATATTAAGATTACCGTCAATGGTGTCTTAACAACAGATATTCATGACGAGATGGATCTTAAGGGCTATATCGGTATTCAGCACCATGGCGAAAAAAGATTGGTTTACCAGTTCCGTAATCTAAGGATCAAGGATCTTGGCGAAGGCGGCGAAATTTATTATCCGCATCGTGAAAATGCCGCCGCTGCTCCAGTTCCATCCAAGATGAAAGGCGATATTTACGAGGCTGAGGACGCTAAACTTGTTGGTTCTAAAAAAGATAATGAACATAAAGGTTACCAGGGCACCGGATATGCTGACATGGGCGGTAAGGGCAGTTATGTTGAATGGGATAATGTGCTGGCCGACAATAAGGCTGAATACAGATTGAGCTTCCGCTATGCTAGTGTCGGCAATTGTCCATGTGAACTCTTTGTCAATGGTGAAAAAGTCAGAAAGATTCCTTTCAAGCGTACTAAGAAATACACTGCTTATAAGACGGTCGATGTGAAAGTCAATCTGATAAAAGGCGGTAACTCCATCAAAGTAGTTGCCATTGGTGACGGGCCGAATTTAGACGCCTTGGCTGTCAATAAATAGCAGATAAATATGGAGTGCCCGAAGAAACTATGGAAAGGGGACTCGAACCCTTCTATGAAGCCAGCCTTTATACTTACTGATTGGCCATCTTTATCGCTTGAGTGGTCGTGTAGTACTTGGCAATCATGTTCGGTACTTCCCATTCGGGTAATTTGCCGTTGATGAGATATTGCAGATATTTCTCGGTTACCTGGGCGAAGTGAGCTTCGTGATCGATGTGGTATTTTTTCGGAACGCTA
>DAOVIC010000085.1 GCA_030671565.1 Anaerohalosphaeraceae bacterium | reverse complement strand
ACAGTTGAAGGATGAAGTTGCAGCCTGGCAAGCAATTCGTAATGCTGCCAAAGCAAAAGTGAACTGGCGATTCACCACTGATAATGCAAGAATAAAACTAAAGAAACTATATCCCTCTTTTGAGGTGTAACATGGCACTAGAGTAATGGAGTTTACAATAGATTTGTACCCCACAAATAATCTTTGCTCAGAAGGGCGGTAAAGATGGGATGGATGAATTCATATTATTTTTATGTTCCCAAGCACAAGGATGTTACTTCTGCTTACTATGAAAGCGAGGACGAGCCATACGGTTATGAAATAATTGGATCGAACTTGTGCGAGGACATTTATAGTTTTTTTCATGATGGTGGTTCACATAGAAAGGCTTCAATTCCCACTGAATATAGGTCTATAAAATGGAAGAAAGGGCTTACATATCCTGGGTGGCAACGATATAACGCTAGACATGAAGGAGTGACTGTCTCTGTTAATATTCGACTAGAAAAAGAGTATTTTAATGAAGATTATGAATTATCTATGTCTTGGTCGGTGAAAGGAGTTCTATCATCAATTCTTTCCGCTATTTCCCCCTCTGGAGCTATTGGTATAATGTCGTATTGGCAAGAGGCGTTGGAGAAATATCTGCAAGACAATGGCTTTCAATTAGTACCTAAACGGTTTGGGGAGGGACAATGAAGAAAAGCAGGACGGTAAATAGCCAGAGGATGCCCCAGAGAAGCAGGAAAGCAAGGATGAGTAAAAAACAAAAAGACGATTTATACATTGCTATCTTGAAACATGGCAGGGATACATTAGATACGGGCATAACACCCAAAGTCTTAGCGGAACGCCTTGAAAAAGATGGCTATAATCTTAACCCAGACAGGAATTTTTATACGCGATTATTTCGTGATGCTTTTGAGTTCGACGAAGATATTCGGTATGACCCGGATAGATTAGGGCGGTTGAAAATGGAATCTTATTTTCGGCTGCTTGAACATGAAGAATTAAACGAGGCGAGACAGTCGTCAAGAGATGCTCAAAAGAAAGCCGTTATAGCAATTTGGATATCCATTTTAGCAATGGTCATTACGATTATTTTCTCAATATTACAATTCTTTTCATCTACAACGATTGATGAAACTCAATTTGAAAAGCTTATTAGCCCAGTTTCTGAGCCTTTTTTAATTGAAGCAGGGCGGTAACTGACCAAAAATCAGACTTGACAATAAACAGAAAAATATTATAAATGACCCACTAAAGGGAGCGTTGCTCAAAGACGAGATTCGAATATCAAAATCAGAAACCCTGTTCTGACGCAGGCAGAAGTGTTTTGGTAATTTGTTTTTTGGTCATTAGTGCTTGTTTAGTCCGCCTCAGGCGGATCGAGTTTAGTGCTTAGAGTTTGGGCGGCAGCCCCTATATGTTTAACGTCTTTTTACGGAGAAGATCATGATCAGCGTTAAAAACTTAAGGCGAACTTTCGGCTCCATCATTGCCGTCGACGACATCTCTTTCGACGTCGAGACAGGCCAGGTCTTAGGCTTCCTCGGCCCAAACGGCGCAGGAAAAAGCACCGCGATGAAAATGCTCGCATGTTTCCTTTCACCGGACAGCGGAACCGCCACCGTCTGCGGCCACGACATCATCACCGAACCCGTCGCCGTAAGACGCTCGATAGGATACCTCGCAGAAAACGCCCCCCTTTATGGAGAGATGACTGTCGCCGGCTTCCTGAACTTCGTATGCGACGCAAGGGATATTAAGGGCAAAGATAGAAAGAAGGCACTCGACAAAATAGTCCCCTCATGCTCTATCGAGTCGGTATATCACCAGACCATCGACACGCTTTCAAAGGGCTACAAAAGAAGGGTAGGGCTCGCACAAGCGCTCATACACGACCCCGACGTACTGATCCTCGACGAGCCTACAGACGGACTCGACCCAAACCAGAAATACGAGGTACGCCGCCTCATCTCAAACATGGCAAAGGATAAATGTATAATAGTATCGACTCACATACTCGAAGAAGTCGAAGCCGTCTGCACAAGAACCATCATCATTGCAAAGGGAAAGATGCTCGTCGATTCGACACCCGACCAGTTAAAGCAGCAGTACCACGGCTCGCTCGAAGAAGTGTTCAGAGGAATTACAAAAACAGCAAAGTGCTGACAAAAGGAGCATAATATGAATGGCTTTAAAGCGGTTTTCAAAAGGGAGCTAAAAGGATATTTCGCAACACCCGTTGCCTATGTCTTTCTGGTCATCTTTCTGTTCTTCGCAGGTTACTTAACTTTCAAGAACGGATTTTTCGAGCTAAGGCAAGCCGACCTAAGACCCTTCTTCATCAATCTGCCGTTGCTTTTCGTCTTCATGGTCCCGTCGACAGCAATGAGGCTCTGGGCAGAAGAACGCAAAACAGGGTCCATCGAGCTGCTGCTTACATTACCTATAACCGTCCCCCAGGCAGTCCTCGGCAAGTTCTTCGCCGCATGGTGTTTTCTCGCCATCGCACTGTTGTTTACGATCCCCATCCCGATAACGGTTTGCTATCTCGGAACCCCCGACATCGGAATCATCGTAGCCGGCTACATCGCAAGCCTTTTCATGGCAGGCACCTTTCTAGCCATCGGCTCCTTCTTCTCGGCCCTGTCGAAGAACCAGGTCATAAGTTTCATTCTTGCGGTCGTAGCTTCCGCGGCACTCGTTTACGCAGGAATGCCCACAACACTTAACTATCTCTCGTCGATCTTACCGTCAGGCCCCGTCGCCGCGATAGAGACGATGAGTTTGCAAACACATTTTGAATCGATCCTAAGAGGAGTCATCCAGTTCTCCGACGTCGCATACTTTATTATTCTCATCGTCGGATGGATCGCCGCATGCACCGTCGTTTTGGATGAAAGGAAGGCAAGCTGATGAACAGAATACTACGTGCCATTATTGCGGTCATTTTCATTACCGTCATAACCGTCTGCTCGATCGTCCTCTGCCAGAACACTTCATGGCGAGCAGACATCACCGACCAGAAGCTATACACGCTTTCGCAGGGAACGAAGAACATCCTCGGATCTCTCAATCAGCCCTTAAAGCTAAGGCTCTATTACACAAGGACAGCCGCCATGAAGGGCCCCGACCAGATTCGCTATTTCAACAATTACTACCACTTCGTACGCGCATTGCTTGACGAATATGTTTCAGCCTCGAATTCAATGGTAGAGCTGGAGGTCATCGACCCGCGCCCGTTCTCAGACGAAGAGGCCCAGGCCATCAGACACGGACTAACACGATTTTCAATTACAGAAGAGGAAAGCTTCTTTTTCGGACTCGTCATACAGACACAGTTCGGCGTAGAAAAAACCATCGAGTTCTTCTCGCCAGACCGTCAAACTTTCGTCGAGTACGACATCACCTATCTAATAGACAACGCGATAACACGCGACAAAAAACGAATCGGTGTCCTAAGCTCGCTGCCCGTCACCGGAGACGACGTAACAGGATACATGGCACAGATGATGAGAATGCAGGGCCAAACACCGAAACAGCCATGGGCCGTCGTAAGGCACTTAAAGCAAAAGTTCGAAGTCTCATCCGTTCCCGCAGACACGCAGGCAATAGAAAATGTTGACATACTCCTCGTCGTACATCCAAAGTCTCTGCCCGAGCAAACGCTTTTCGCAATCGATCAGTTCGTTATCGCCGGCGGAAGGGCGATAGTATGCGTTGACCCACACGCAATGTCGGACCCGCCAGACGAGGCAAAAATGAGACAGAGACAGTTCGAGCCGACAAGCTCCAATCTGCCAGGGCTATTAAACGCATGGGGACTCGACATGCCGGACAATACTTTTGCAGGTGACAGGGCTTTTGCCGAAGTGGGTCCGACAAGACCCAACGCAAGACCGGAAAAGATACTTCCATACATGATTCTGGAACCACCGGCATTTAATAACTCTACTGTCATAACCGCCGACCTCAACATGGTAAGAACTCTCTTTGCCGGCGTTTTAAATGTTACTGCCACAGAAGATTCCGGCTTAAAGTATACCCCGCTGCTCTCGACGACCGAACGCGGAAACACATGGAGAGTTTCATCGCCATTGGAGTTGCTAAACCCCGATTACACCGCGATAATGAGAAGGTTCTTCGACGGCTCATCGCCGGTAAATATGGCATACCTCGTCACCGGAAAGTTCGCTTCCGCCTTCCCCGACGGCGTAGAAGTAACCGCTCCCGCCGATCCGCAAAACCCAGACGCCCAGCCGGAAACGATAAAGCTAACCGGGCTTACCGAAGCAACGGAAGATTGTGCGGTTATCGTTTTTGCAGATGTCGATTTCATTTCTGACATTCCGGGCATTGCCTACCAGAAGAGCTTTTTCGGCGTTACCCCCGTAGCCGACAATGCATCGCTTTTGTTTAACGCCATAGAGGACCTCGCAGGCTCCAGCGATCTTATCTCGATCCGTTCCCGAGGAAGCTTCAAACGCCCGTTTACAAGAGTTGACGACATCGAGACAGCCGCCGAGGTAGAATCCGCTGGAGAAGAGGCAAAGATAAACGCAAAGATCGCAGGCTTCCAGCAGGACCTTAACAAGGTACTCTCATCCATGACCGGAGATGCTCCGGAGGTCATCGGAAACACAATCGTTGCCGAAAAGAAGAAGATCGAGCAGGACATGCACGATGCCCAACGCCAGCTAAGACTTATAAAAATGAAGAAACGCGAGAGGATCGACGCCTTAAAGCGGAAGATGATGAACTTCTGCACCTTGCCCGGGCCGATCATCACGTTGATCATCGCCGTTGCCCTCGGCATCCGCCGAACCGTTACCAAAAGGCATTACATCAGCCACGCATCAGACGCGTAATATAGTATAGGAGTTTAGATATGACTGACAAAAAGCTTACTGTTTTAGGGATCGTCGCCATCGCGATGGTGATACTCGTCGGCGTCCAGTCCGGCCTGCAAAACAAAATGCCCGCCGCACCCACCGGCCAGGGCTACCTTTTGCAGGGACTAAGCACCGATGCCGTTGCAACTATTCTAATAGGCGTTAGCGCCGACCAGGTCATACTAACAAGAACAGGCACAGCCTTTACGGTTGTAAGCGCCAGCGATTATCCCGCAAAGACAGATCAGGTTAACGATCTGCTGACCCAATGCCTCGACATAAAAACATTAGAGCTTATAACCTCCAACCCCGCAAACCACGCTGAGATCGGCGTAACAGAGGATACCGCACGCTACGTCCTAAGGTTTGCAGACGCCGATAGTCAGCAGTTGGCAGGGCTGCTTATCTCCGAGACAAATCCCAATACCGGCAACGCTTATGCAAAGCTGCTCTCAAGCGACGACGTATACGCTATTGCCAACGTCCCGTGGCTGTACACCACAGCCGGAGATTACATCGAAAAGCTCCTGCTAAACGTAGATCAAGCCGATATCGAAAGCGTTACCGTTACAACTGCTTCCGGCGATTACACCTTGATCCCGGGCGCGTCCGGCGAAGTGACCGTTGCCGATATTCCCGCAGGCGTTGACGTTGATGCCGATCTCGCAAAGAAGGTCTTTACCGCTCTTGCCAATCTCAGGTTTACAGAGGTTCAAACCGCCGATGCCCAAAAGCTCGACTTTATAAACACTTATAAATGCACGCTCAAAGATACAACCGTCTATACCGTCTCCATCGCTCGCAGGGCGGCCTCCTTCTTTATCAAATGCGATGCAGACTTCATGGACAAAACGCAGGTCAAGATGCAGCGCGGCGTAAAGGATACTGACGAGGAGCTAAAAGCCAAGGAAGCTAAGCTCCTTGCCAATCAGGCTGCCGATAAGTTCGATAAGCTTCACACCGGCTGGGTCTATGAATTGCCCGCTTTCCAGGCAGAGAACATGACAAAAAACCTGTCAGAGATGTTAAAGGAAAAACCAAAATTACCCAAACCTCAGCCGGAGGCGGGGACAAAAAGAACTGACGAAAACCATCCCCTAAAACAACCATCGGACGACATATCAGAAAACCTGGCAGAAGTAGAAGCCATCCTTGAAATGTGACATTAAAAAAGGCGAAGAGGAGCAAAAGAAATCACCCGTTACAATAACAGCCTATTTGTATTTTTAGGGCTTTAGAATTGCTGAAATGGCAAAAATAGGTATACTGTGTTAAATGGGAAATGTCAGAATGCACTTTATGGGAAATTGAATGATAAAAACTCGGATCAACTTCGATTTGGCCCACAAGATGGGCGATTCCCTCGGCATCTCCCTGCCCCCGATGCGTAATGCTGCCGACATTATGACCCGCAAGATAAAGTTCCTAACCCTCGACGACAATGTCAACGATTTTCTGGCTATCATGAAAAAACACAAGGTACGTCATGTTGCTATTTTCGACAGCCCAGCCGAGACCGAGGACAAGCCTTTTTTCGTAGGCATCATTTCTGAAAGAGACGTCCTGCGGTTCACTAACCCTTACTCCAACAAGGACATCACCTCCGCACAGCACAGAAAAACCTCGAAAAAGGTGCTCGTCCAGCTAGTAACCAGAAACCCAATATGTGTTTCGCCCGAGACCGCCATTTACAAACTGATCGCTACCATGGTCAGAAAACACATCAGTATGGTCCCGGTACTTGATGGTACAGAACTGGTCGGTATCATAACCACTACCGACATACTCAAGCTGCTGTTAACATTCGACACAGCGGTACGGAAGCTTTCCCAAAAGCTCAAGACTCCCGCCGGCAAAGATGCAGGTAGAGCCGCCGCACTTGCTGAGTGGACCGAACGCACAGCCGGGCAGATCATGACCGCATGCCCCCATTGTCTTGCCCTGAAAGACACAATGGGAGATGCCATTGCCCTGTTAAAGAAAATGGGGTTCAGGCACGTGCTCGTTACGGACAAAGACAAACGCCTGACAGGCGTGGTTTCGGACCGAGATATTCTCCGGAGGCTGCCGTATGAAAATATCCCCGCAAAATATTTACAAAAGCATTATTTAAATGTACCGCCAGACACGCCGGGGCTGGAGACGCCGCTGGCACACATAATGGAATGGGAGATCGTAAGCGTAACCGACAATAGCTCTATCGCAGACGTTGCCAAAAAACTGATAGACGGAAATCTAAGCTGCCTGCCCGTACTAAATGCTGACAGCAACATAAGCGGGATCATCACAGTAAAAGACGTAATAAGAGTACTGCTAAACGCCTGCAAACCACTACCATAGCGGGAAAATTAAATACCTCGGGGGGGTGTTGAAAAAGTCCCTCTTTTGCACGGTTGGCGTTAATTTTTTATCCGGCTATTTTCCAGTTAACTTTTCTTGTTCGAATCGTTAAAAACATTCTCAAGACGATTGTGCTTGTTATTACGGCCAATATATCCGCAAAATACCCCGGAAAATCAGCAAATAAGCCGCCTGCATAGGTTGCCAGGCGTTTGAGATTGATAACTGCTGCTGTCAGGTATGCCTGGATCGACATATTGGCCAGGCCGCGTCTGACTGCTCTTCTTAGGCCGTGCTGTCACATTAACAATTTGTCATTCCGGGCTTGACCCGGAATCCATCTTACAATAACAACTTGCATCACGCTTCGCTGCTTAAAAGGCCCGAAGGGCCGAAAGAACGCATAGCCGGGGGCGTAAGGGCGTGTTGCCCAACTATCATTTTAATCATATTTTACTGTACTAACATTCCTTTTTATACATTATAATAAACCCATCACCAATCGCATGGAGGCATTTATTATGATGGGTAAACAAAAACAAACTGACCCTAAGCTTT
>DAOVIC010000004.1 GCA_030671565.1 Anaerohalosphaeraceae bacterium | reverse complement strand
TCGGTTTTTGATCATGGCGGCCAAAAGCATGTGTGGATTGATTATCTTAAAGATAAAGAACCGAGAAGAAAACTTAAAGCCGGCCAGTTCTACGATAATATGTCCGAAAGGCCGTACAAAACCGACCCTATGGATAAATACCATGGCAAGACTCTTGCCGAGCTGAAAGCGGCAAATAAAAAAGTTGTCCAACCCGATCAGCATGGCGAATTACTGATGGACAAAGAAAACACCTTAACTGCCTTCCAGGCAAAACAAACCATCGAAGCCATCGAGCGGCTGAAAGATAAACCCTTTAGCATTACGTGTTCGTTCCATTTTCCGCACTCTCCGATCTTACCAACAGAGCCCTATTACAGTATGTATCCGGCAAAAAATATGAAACCTCCGGTAAGTATCGATGATGACATGGCAAACAGCCCTTACCAGGGAGCTAATGGAAGAGGACGCCTAAAGGAATACAGGGACAAAGACAAGATCAAGTACATGATCTCGAATTATTACGGCCTTGTTAAGGAAATCGATGACTGGATGGGTGAGATTTTAAATACATTGGACAAACATGGGCTAACCGATAAAACTCTGGTCATCTTTGTGAGCGATCACGGTGAAATGCTGGGGTCTCACGGCATGCGCGAAAAAAATGTGTTTTATGAAGAGTCCGCCCATATACCATTGTTGGTGCGATTCCCTCGCCAGATCAAAAGAAATACAAAGGTAGACGGGTATGTTTCGCTGGTCGATCTGTTTGCGACAATTATGGATTACATGAAAATTAAAAAACACAAATCGGACGGAAAAAGTCTTCGTGGGTTAATAGAAGGGACAGACTCAGAGCATGGCAAGTATGTCGTCACCGAGTGGGACTATCGGGGTGATGTCGAACCGAACTATATGATCCTCAAAGATGGATGGAAAATGATAATTCCTTATTCGACAAGTTCGAAAGTCATCAACGCTTTGTACGATCTTAATAGCGATCCTCACGAAATGAACAACCTTATCGGGAAAAACCCGAATAGACGTCGCCATGTCAAGAAAACAGAAGAACTCAGGGCGAACCTCTTAGAGTGGTTAAAAAAGAACGGTTCGAGTCACTATGAAGGGGTCAGAAAAAGAAAACTGGTTTAGACTGACGGCAACTTTTCATAACGTCAAAGGAATAACCTAAATGAGAATATATGCGATCATTCTAAGTGCAATACTTCTGGCCGGCTGTAATGATGCTAACCGTATGATAACGGACCCTGCTTTAGCCGGCGATCTGTCGCTCTGGTACGATGAACCGGCAAACATGGCAAAGTGGGAGCAGGCTGTTCCGCTCGGAAACGGACGGATGGGCGCGATGGTCTTCGGCGGTGTGGAAAAAGAACGCATACAGTTCAACTGCGATACACTGTTCATCGGTAAGCCGCACGACTATGCGCATAAGGGCGCGTTCAAATATTTGTCGCCCATTCGCAAACTCCTCTTTGAAGGCAGGCAAAAGGAAGCTCATGATCTGGCCAATCGCGAATTCATGAGTGTGCTCGATGACGGCAGCAACGGACAGCGGCCGTATCAGCCGTTCGGGGACCTGATCCTGACGTTTCAGGACTTCAATGACAAGACGCACATGAAATATCGGCGACAGTTGGACATCGATAGCGCAGTTGCCTCCGTGGAATTTGACGTAGGCAAAACAACGTATTGGCGGGAAGTGTTTGCATCCTATCCTGACAACGTGATCGTTACACGGCTTGAGGCAAGCAAAGGCGGTGCGGTCAATTGCGTTGCAGCGCTGACAAGCCCGCACGACGACATAAGGTTCAGGACAGACCCATCGGGCCTTCTGGTGATGACCGGCAAGGTAAGGGGAGGTGTTACACGGTTTGAAGCACGCTTGCAGGTTCGCGCCCGGGGCGGCAAAATTCTCACACGCGACGGGGCGATAGAGATCACCGGCGCTGACACCGTCACACTTATCCTGGCGGGCGATTCGAGCTTTGTCAACTATAAGGATGTCAGTGGCGACCCCGCCCAAAAAAATCTTGCAACGCTAAAGGAAGTCGCCAACAAGTCGTACAAAAATATAAAGGCCGATCATACCCGGGACCATCGCGACCTCTTTCGCAGGGTCTCGCTGGACGTAGGTACTTCCGACAAGGCGAAGCTGCCGACTTCGGACCGGCTCAAGCCTTTCGACGAGGGCGACCCGCAACTTGTCGAACTCTTTTTCCAATACGGACGCTACCTGATGATAGCATGCAGTCGGCCGGGCAGTCAGCCCGCCAATCTACAGGGCCTTTGGAACGAGTTGACGAATCCGCCATGGGGCAGCAAGTACACCTGCAACATCAATACCGAGATGAACTACTGGCCGGCCGAGATCGCAAACCTGGCTCAATGTCACGAACCGCTATTCACCGCGCTAAAGGATCTTTCGGTAACAGGCGCCAATGTGGCAAAAGAGCATTACGATGCGCGCGGCTGGGTGGTACATCACAACTTCGACTTGTGGCGAGGTGCAGCACCCATAAACAACGCCAACCATGGCATCTGGCCGACCGGAGGGGCATGGATGTGTCAGCATTTGTGGTGGCACTATGAGTTTGGGCGAGACAAGGACTATCTTAAGAATACGGCATACCCGATCATGAAAAACGCAGCGCTATTCTTTGTCGATTTCCTGATAGAGGATCCCAGGAACGACAAGGCGTGGCTGATCTCCGGTCCGTCCAATTCTCCTGAGAATGGAGGATTGGTGATGGGACCGACCATGGATCACCAGATAATACGGAACTTATTTGCCAATGTAATCGAAGCGTCACGCGTTCTGGATGTGGACCAGGACCTCCGCAATCAGTTGATTGACATGCGTAAGCGTATCGCACCCAACCAGATCGGCAAGCATGGCCAGTTGCAGGAATGGCTGGAGGACAAAGATAGTCCCGGGAATCGCCACCGCCATGTATCGCATCTATGGGGACTGCATCCGGGCAATGAGATACATCCGCTGCGGACGCCGGACTTAGCCGAGGCTTGCAAAGTCACGCTGACCCATCGAGGCGATGGAGGCACGGGCTGGTCAAAGGCATGGAAGATCAACTTCTGGGCCAGACTGTTCGACGGAGACCATTCGTTTAAAATGCTTGCCGAGGCGCTGCGTGGCAATACATATCCCAACCTGTTCGACGCCCACCCGCCATTCCAGATCGACGGTAACTTCGGGGCCACCTCGGGTGTTGCCGAGATGCTTCTCCAGAGTCACGCCGGACAGATTCATCTTCTCCCCGCACTGCCGTCGGCACTGCCCAATGGCACTGTCAAGGGCCTGCGAGCACGCGGCGGATTCGAGGTAGACATAAACTGGAAAGACGGCGAGTTAGTTTCAGCAACCATACACAGCCGGCCAGGAACAGACTGCTTTGTCAGATATGAAGGAAAAACCCGGTATCTGAACATTAAAAAAGGAAGAAAAGTCAAGCTTACCGGAAAAGATATCCTGTAGCAGAAAAAGAGACATACAAGATTATGTGATATTTAGATGGCAAAGGTGCTGTCAGTAGTTCGTTAGATATTAAATCCCGGCACTCTTAAATTTTCGCAAAGGAGAAAGACGTGAATAGAAGAGATTTTTTGAAAAACTGCTCGTTATCAATTGGCTCCTTGAGTTTTGGAGGATGCTCACTTTCAAAGAGTTCTGGTGTTTCGCAGCGTCCGCAGCAAAAGAGGCCGAACATTCTGTTTATTTTTTCCGATGACCATTCATTGCAGACTTTGGGTGCTTACAAATCAAGGATGCAGGGATTCATAAAGAAACATAACATCACGCCGAATATTGACAAGATCGCTGCCGAAGGGGTACTTTTCGAAAACAGCTTCGTAGGAAATTCGATCTGCGGCCCGAGCCGAGCTTCCATCCTGACAGGAAAGCACAGCCACATTAACGGCTTCATGACGAACATGGACAGGTTCGACAACACTCAATGGACCGTAGCAAAGGAACTTCAAAAAGTCAATTATCAAACAGCGGTAATGGGTAAATGGCATTTGTCATCTCTTCCGACCGGCTTTGACGACTATAATGTTTTACCGGGACAGGGTAAGTATTACAATCCCGATTTCATTTCTAAGGGGTCATCGAAATTACTCCGAAAGCAAGGTTATTGCTCGGATGTCATCGGTGATATGACACTTGAGTGGCTGGACAAGAAAAGGGATAAGACCAAACCCTTTTTCCTTTGCAGTTGGCACAAGGCTCCTCATCGAACATGGATGCCTCACCCAAGGCACTTCAATTTACTCGACGGAATCGATGTGCCGGAACCCGAAAACCTCTTTGACGATTACAAGGGACGAACATCATCGGCAAGTCAGCAGGAAATGACGATCCGCGATCATATCAACATAGCAACCGATGTGAAAGTTACCCCGCCGGCGGCGACGACATCGATAGAGGAGATAGAGAAAGCGGTACCCAGAACAAAATCCAAGGATCCGGCTACGATTGGCGAATTTCAGCGAATGAACCCGGAGCAAAAGAAAGCATGGGACGAATATTACGTGCCCCGTAACGAAAAGTTCCGAGCCAAAAACTTAAAAGGCGATGACCTTACCCGCTGGAAGTACCAGGCCTATCTTAAAGACTATATAAAGTGCATCAAAGCAATGGATGAAAACGTCGGCAGGGTTCTGGATTACCTGAAAAAGAACGGTCTTGAAAAAAACACCATCGTCATCTACAGTTCGGATCAGGGCTTTTACAACGGTGAGCACGGCTGGTATGACAAGCGATGGATGTATGAGGAGTCACTGCGAAATCCGTTGATCGTTAAATGGCCAAAGGTTACAAGGCCAGGTACTCGCTGTAAGGAAATGGTACAGAACATCGATTATGCTCCTACCATCCTCGAAGCGGCTGGTGTTAAAACGCCCACCCAGGTACAAGGGGAATCGCTGGTTCCTCTACTAAAAGGCAAAACGCCGAAAGATTGGCGAAAGAGCATTCTCTATACCTATTACGAAAAAGGCATACATGCAGTGCCATGCCATCGCGGTGTCCGAAACGAACGTTATAAACTGATCGAATTTTACGATAAGGGCGAATGGGAATTTTACGATCTGCAAAAAGATCCGCTGGAAATGAACAGCGACTACAACAATCCCAGGTACGCAAAGATAATAAGCGATATGAAACAAGAGTTGAAAAAGTTAATGGCACATTATCGGCTGAGATAACATCCTGATAGTGTATGTCCCGTGCTCTTTAACTTAGACAATAATATTTCAAGCAAAGGAAGCACCTTTACGGTTGTTGCCCGAATGGATTTCGAACAAAAAGGCGATTTCCCAGATACAATGGAAACCGTTTTTTTTAAGATTTTCCTTGACTTTTGATATATAGTTGGTTATAAGAGTGATACCTGCATTGCTTAGCGATCGCAGGAGAGTATGATCTCATTGGCTGTGAGGATTTTTTCAGACGCATACGGAAGGGTTTTGTGCGCTGGATGTAATCTCACGTTCATCTCAGCGGGTTAGATTTCTTCCAAAAATTACACTTACATTTGCATTTGTCTGTCGGTCTGTTCCGAGCAGGCGATTTGCAGGCTCTTAATTAATGTCTCTTAAGTGTGTGTGTGTGTGAGCTGCAGATCGGTTGTAAGGAAGATGCTATCGGGCAAAAGTATCCGTGTCTCTGCCGTATGGGGAGAATACGGGGACATCGGGAAAGCGGACGGTGAACAGGATTCTGCAATGCTTTCCCTGTATTGCAAAGTGTGAGGGATTTGCAATCATAAAAAAAAGCCGGTCGTCCAGGGGGACGCCGGCTTTTTTGCGTTTACGTACATTTCAGCCTGTGTACCTATCTAAAATCTTTAAATGAAAATTGCTCTTATTAAAAAAACTAGAAAAACACTTGATTGTCCACAATCTTCCTGTATAATCCAATTAGGCACTATAAAGTATTGCTACAAGGAGGAGAAACATGCGAAAACTATCAATTCTTGTACTAACTATCTTAGCGGTTCCCTGTTTTGCAAGCACACCGGTTGCACACTGGGCACTCGACGAAATATCCGAGGTGACCGCTTATGATTCTGTAGGCAGTAACAACGGGACATTGATCGGCGGTCCTGTCTGGACAACCGGCCAGATAGACGGGGCCTTAAGCTTTGACGGAATCGATGATTATGTAGAAGTCGATAGCGTCACGACCCTGATCGCCGGGAGCAATGTTACAATGTCCTGCTGGGTTAAGTCACCTTCTGTTAATCCAGCAAACCAGTTCATGATTGCACTAAACACTTCGATCGCTAACACCAGGCTTTTGATGGGTACCCAAGCCGGCAGCAGCACCCTTAGTATACGTGACGGAGCCTGGCCCAATGTCTGGCACGATACGGGGGTGACAGTAATTGATAACAGCTGGCACCACATTGCTTACGTACTTGATGACGTTGCAAATACCTTAACGATATACATTGACGGTGTTAATGTTTTAAGTTTTAGCTTAACTGTTTCAATTGCTGCAGGTGATCTGTTTTCACTTGGTCAGGAATATGATGCAGGTTTGACAACGGGAGATTTTTATTCCGGCCTGCTCGACGATGTACAAATATACGACACAGCACTTTCTGAGATCGATATCCAGTCGCTTTATTATATAGGGCTTGATGCGCCTATTATCGGTTTGTCGTCCAATAGTTTTAGCTTTAGTGCAGATGAAGTCGGGTCAAATCCAGCGGACCAGACGCTTA
The DNA here is from genome assembly GCA_030671565.1 of Anaerohalosphaeraceae bacterium. Next base: position 16,719 of record DAOVIC010000004.1, on the reverse strand, counting down.
CAATTACCAAAATAGGCATAGGTACTTTAAACTGGATAGTTAGCGAGAGCTGTGGGTGGCTTAGTGTAAGTCCGGCAAGCGGGAGTTCGACGGGTGAAGGTGATGATGTAACACTAAGTGTTGATATTACGGGTATGTCTGGCGGGCAATATTCCTGCGATCTAACGATATCCGATCCTTTGGCGGAAAATGACCCTCAGACCGTAAATGTTTCGCTGCATTTAGAACCAAAATGGAAAACCCAGATCGACTTACCCAACGAACCTTTCATATTACAGGGAACTTCTGAAAACGATCCCGGCTGGATAAAGTTTACCTCGATATTAAAGTCGGGATATGACCCTAATATCGTCTATTATCAGGATAGTAATCGATTCAACTTCCATTATTATTTCGCCACTCAACTACTCGATCCTTTCATCGGTATGTCTGTTCCGGAATATTATGATGTTGCGCTCTATGAAACTGGCCAACAAGCTTCTCTTGGTGCGATTATCATTCCGTATGACCCGGCTGTATTAGAATATGGAATTCAGTTAATCAGGTACGACGCATACACAAAAGAACAGATTGTAGAGATGTTCAACCATACCAAGACCACGATCAACGCACCCGGTTATACCGCATACTACTTTCCAACTTATGAACAATATGAGCAGGCTGATATCAACCGAGATTGGCTCCTTGCTCAGGGTGTCCCTGTCGGTACTATCGGGCAATGGTTTGATGGCAACATCTGCTACTCACCAGGCTGGGCCTTAGGTGAATTAAAATACTTTGAAGCCTCGGCAATACAGAACGCTTATATTACCGGCCAGCTAAAACCGGACGATATACTCCTGACAGACGGCATACCCGCAGAGATTCCCGATGTCGCAGGAATAATCACACTTACCCCTACTACACCTAATTCACACGTTGTCATCCTTGCGCAAACTTACGGAATACCAATGGTATATCTGACAAAGCAAACCGATATTGACAAAGCTCAACAAATGCTCGGTTTCAATACACTGCTTTGTGTTGAAGATAATATGGGCGTGTGCACCGTAAACATTACTGACGCCGACGCAGTTTTTACCGAACAGGAACTTGATGACATGATGGCATTGAAAGCTCCCGGTTCCCTTAGCTTTTCACCGATAGCAAACTATGGTGATTATAGTGCCGACGTAAATGACTTGTTGCCTGCCGATATTCAATACTTCGGCGGAAAAGCGGCAAACTACGGAATATTAAGACAATCAATACCCGATAATTCACCCGAAGCGATCGCGATCTCCTTCGACCTTTGGAACGAATTTCTCGACCAACCAATCGTTCCACGAGACAGTATTACTATCGCGCCGAACAGCTTTGAGCTTTTTTGGGCCGATAGAGATATTGCCCAGGGCAGTAATCACGTCGATTTTAAGCTTAATGATGAAGGTGATTATATCATTCTGTATGAGAGAGACGGTACAACTCTCATAACCGGCATTGTATATGAGTTTTTGCAAAGCAGTGATGTTTCCTGCGGTCGCATTGTAGACGGCGGAGACACTTGGCAGTTATTCGCCGGCGGGACCGCAACACCTGGCCAGGCAAACTCACCCGGAAGCAGCAGCGGCAGCGGTTTGGTCATCAATGAGTTTATGGCTGAGAACGATTCGTTTATTCAGGATGCCTTTGGCGAATATGATGACTGGTTTGAACTGTACAACGCTTCCGGTGTTACCATTGATCTGGGCGGCATGTACTTAACCGACGACCTGGACGATCCGACAGGGTGGATGATACCACCTGCTGTTACCGGCAGTACGCTCCGTCAGGAAATAGCAAACCGACTCTCGGGGTATACCTATCCGCCATCCGATATGGCGGCTTTGTCAGAAGACCTTAGCGCGATTCGCAGCCTCTTTAAGAACACCTACATTACCAGTTTCACACCCGCTCAAATACTGGCGATTGAAACGGATTTGCAAAGCAACTTTGATGCCAACGAAAAGATTCGCTTTAGAAGTTCGACCAATGTTGAAGACAGCGACCAGTTTATCGGTGCCGGCCTGTATGACAGCTACAGCGGGTGCCTCGCTGATGATCTGGATGGTGATGGCGATGGACCGTGCATCTGTGATTCCAACGAAAGCAATGAACGGGGCGTGTTCCGAGCTATCCGCAAGGTCTTTGCAAGTTTTTACAATGACAATGCATTCATTGAACGTTTAAAATACAGCGTCAATCCAAACGATGCAGGCATGGCTTTGCTCGTACACCATTCGTTCCCGGATGAGATCGAACTGGCGAACGGAGTGGCAATTCTGGAAAAAAGCAGTTCCGGCCCGGAAAAAACTATCAAGCTTATTACACAGGCCGGGGCAACCTCGGTAGCAAACCCAACCGATGGATCGATACCCGAAGAAGTAAACGTCTATGTTGATGGCTCAGGTGTGATAACTCCAACCTTTATCAGCGGTTCAAACCTGGTAATCCTTGGCGAAAAAGTGATGGACTGGCAAACTGATTATCTCGAGATTGCACAGTTACTTGTCGATGCTTGCATAGAGTTTGAGACACAAACCGGTAAGAACGATTACATACTCGACTTCGAATATAAAAAGCTCGATCCCGGAGGGGCCGCAATACCAAATGGAGGAATAGTTGTAAAACAGATAAGAGAAATACCGCAGATCGATCCTGCCGATTTAGGATGCCCCACTCCTGACCCCGGACCGCAAGTACCTACATCATGTCCCACACCCTGTATATATGGATCGAACTTACAATCTGCACAGAGAAGTTTCACCCAAGGTGGTGTAACCATATCAACCTCATACTATATAGATTGTTCGATATGGATGATATGCAGGCTCAAGAATTTTAGGTATTGGGATGAAACCGTCATAACCGGACTTACGAGTGAACCTATATATCTGTACTCCTGCCAATCACAATGCTTTGCTAGCACTGACACGCACCTTGGGTGTAATAGTTACTATTTCGAACCCATGTTCGAGCCGGGAATATCCCAAACCATACTTAACGAACTCATTGCAATGAACATTAAAGGAATTGCGTTAGACGGTTTCGATTGCAGTCCATGGGAGATTGTATATTATCCTTTGGACCCAACGCTTATTCCGGGAGATTTCGAACCTGATGGTGATGTTGACTTGGTAGACTTTTCCAAAATTAACCAATATTGGCAAACATCAGGCTGCGGTTTATGCGGCGGCTACGATCTTACCGGCGACGGTAATATTAATTTTGACGATCTACTTAAGTTCGCCATCTGGTGGCTTTATTAGCACATAAAAAAAAGCCGGTCGTCCAGGGGGACGCCGGCTTTTTTGTGTTTATGTTTTAATCAAACTATTATGACTTAGGGCCACAGCCTTTTTTGGCTTGAGCTTTATCGCAAGTCTTTGCTGCTGCTTTTGGGCAATCCTCTGTCCCTGCTTTATCGCACGACTTATCCCCGGCCTTGGGGCAATCCTTTGTTCCAGCCTTATCGCACGACTTATCTGCGGCCTTTGGACATGCAGGCTTTGCCTCTGCGACTTTATCGCATGATTTAATTGCTGCACCACAGGGCTTGCTGCACTGCTTTGCACTTAGTGTCAAACCGTTAAAAATAACAAAAGCAACCATAACAAATATCGCAAATTTCACGTGTGTCTTCATCTTGAAACCTTTCACAAAAAATGTAATTTACTAGTCTACGTCCAGCAACGAGTATAGCAAAAGCACCTCTAAAAGTCAATAACTTAGTTTATAAACCCCCAAAAACAAGGATAAACAGCGTTTTTTCGCATCAAAGGCTTAAAAGATTTGCATTATTCGGCAGGTGGACTTAAGATTCTTTTATGAGTGCAGAACAGGTATATCAGCAGATTCGGACTGAAAAGGTCATCGTCATTGTTCGCGGCGCGGGCAAGGAAGAGATCGTAAACATTGCCCAGGCGGTTCGCGCAGCCGGGTGCAATTTCCTTGAAGTAACCTGCAACACCGCAGGTGCCGCCGGGATGATAGACATCTTGTGCAACCAAATGCCGGACATGTGCATAGGCGCAGGAACCGTAATAACCAAACAGCTTGCTGAGGAGGTTCTTGAGGCAGGGGCAAAATATATAATCGCTCCCGATACCAACCCGGAAGTGATTAAGTACTGTGTTGCAAAGGACATAGCGGTTATGCCCGGAGCAGCAACGGCAACGGAAGTATTATCGGCTGTGCGATATGGGGCGAAAATGATAAAGATATTCCCCGCTGCGTGCATAGGTGTAGATTATATAAAACAGCTAAAGGGCCCCATCGATAATGTCGATTTCTTAGCTGTTGGAGGTGTGCGGGTAGGCAATATAAAAGACTTCGTCGCAGCCGGGTGCGTCGGCATCGGGATCGGCGGATCGGTCATCAAAGAAGAGGCTGTAGAAAACGCCGACTGGCAGTCGATAACAAGTGAAGTAGCCAAATACGTTAACGAAATACGTAATTGAAAGGGGTTTTAAAATGAGAGCATTTCTATTGTTAGCCATCACAGCGGTTCTGCTGGTGCCGGGGTTGGTATTTGCAGGAGAACACGAAGATGGCGAGGATGTCTGGGACGAGTTTGAGATTCGCGAAAGAGAGCTTGAACTTCATGCATACGAGATGGAACTTGATTTTGAAAGACAGCACCGGGAACTGGAACTTCACAAGATGCGCGGCGAGGTGGAAGGACGCAACAGAGCCCAAATGAAAGAGAAGTTCAGACATGGTATGAGCAAGCATCACGGGAGAAATAAAGGGTGCGGCGTGTTCATTCTTATCGCTATTGTGGTTAATGTTTTGCTGGCAGTGTGGACGTATAAGGATATCCGCGAAAAAACAAACGCCTCCGGCATCTGGATCGTTGTTGTACTGCTGACGGGTTTGTTAGGTGCGATAGTCTATGCGATAGTACGGCTAGGCGACTTAAAGCAAAAACAAAACGTGTAAAAACAACTCAACACTAAACCAAAGGCTCGGTTTTAAACCCGGGCCTTTTTTGTGCGCAAACCGCCGAGGCCACAGGTGGAATTGACCTGTTTTTACCCCTGAGAACGCCAAGAACGCAGAGGGCAGATGCTTTGCATCTGAGGTATTAGATAATAGATCCCGATGTTCTTCGGGATGTTCCATATTAGATAGTAGCTGTGGAGCCGCTTCGCGGAGCTTTTTTAATGGACATTTTGGTGTTTCCGACATAGAATTATCCCTGTAAAAGTATCGGTGCATTGGTTGCAGAAGGAAAATTAATGGAAAAAGGGCGAAAAATTGGAGTAACAGGAATAGGTGTTTGACGCCTTAACTCATATTGGAGAAACATAATGAAAGTATATCAGGATTTGAAGTTGTTCTTGGGGGATATTACGAAAGAACAAATTATTGCCAAAATTGACGCTTTGCTTCCCTCAACTTGGATTAGGGATACAGAACGAGAAGATCAATTAAAACTGTATCATAATGAAAAACAATATATTTATTCTACAGTTAATAACCCTGATCTCCCAAATGCACGGCTATGGCTGGCAAGTAACAATGAGGGTGGGCTGTATGTATCAAACATTGTTCCATGTGAAGTTGGAGAGCTTACAATGGAAGAATACAACTTGATTTTAAATTCATTTGTGGATGTCTTAAAAAATGACTTATCAATAAAATATGAATTAACAAAAGCAGACAAAACCTTAGAAGACATTATGCCTCCGGATGTAGCGCAAAAATTAACAGTGTTTTCAAATAATGCAAATAAATCTACTGGCTATGGACATCCATGTGATTTTGATCGATGGTTGAATTTCGTAATCGCTTTTCACCAAAATAAATGTGAACGTAGAACCGATTTAATTGAGCGATGGCTGCATGAGGAAGCTGGATGGATGTGGGAAACTGCATCAGAGCTAGCTTGCCAAATCGAATATACTGTTGATCTTCTAGAACGTTATGACGGGATTAGGTGATGAACAATAACATTGCTATATCTGATATAGTCATTGATATTGAAAAAAACAGTTCTGCGGTCTTATTTCTCGATACCTGTGCAATTTTAGATATTATCAGAGCGATCAATAGACGCTCTTCAAGTGATATGCGTGATGCCAAAACTTTTTTAGATAAGAGAAATTCAGGGGATATAAACTGTAAAATCATTTTGTCATCTTTAATCCAGCAGGAATATGATAAACACTTAAAAAGCACTACTGAAGAGATTGGGAAATTCTTCAGAGTCTTATCTGACTTAGAAGATGAACTTGCAATAGCTCAATCTGCTTTTGGATATAACATAAATACCTCTACACCAGATGTTACTGCTCTAACAAACCAGATTCTTTCTTTGACGGATAATATCATTAACAATTCAATTCATATATTAGGGCAAGATAATTTGTATTCAGCAGCAGGACATCGGGCAGCTAGCGATAGACCTCCAGCCAAAAAAGGTAAGAATGAATATAAAGATTGCCTTATTGTAGAAGAATGCCTTGAGATATGCAAGCAGCTACAACAGGGAAAGAAAGTCGTACCTTTGTTCTTTTTGAGTTCAAACACTAAGGACTTCTGTATTGCCCAAACAACAGAAATAAAAAAAGAGTTGGCAACAGAATTTTCGCAATATGGGCTAGAATATTGCTATTCATGGCAACAGATACTTTCGAAATTCCCAGGGAATTAAATGATGGCAGCACAGGCAGATCAAGATGAAGAAATTATCAAAGAGCTAGAATAAATTAAGGGTCAGGGAAATTTAAGGTCCGAGAAAATTTAAGGTCCGCGCGGTACATAATATTATAAAATAGGCAATTTAATCGCCGGTTATCAGCTTTTAGCTTTTAAAAAATCAGTGGATAGTAATAACCTTTTAATCCAGCGTAACTGGAATACTCTTTTCTCTGCGTCTTTGCGTCCCTGCGCCTCCGCGGCCAAAATATCACAAGCTTCACTTTCATCCTGGTCGCTGTGAATCGGAGAAATATACCGACACTCCATACAGGCTTCTCTTATTCGCTTCCTGCTTCGCGCAGATTTGGGCTAAATTTTGTTAAATATTCATAAAACCCGCTTGACTTGTTAATTATTTAGTGTATAATATATACGTATCAGCCGGAGGCTGACGCCGCCGCAGGCGCCCGCGACTCACGACTCACTAATCACGATTAGGTCTCAGCGGTAAAAAACGCAGTAAATCGTAAGTGTTAAGGCTTAAAGCCAAAAAGGTAAATTATGGAAAACAAACCCAATTTGAGAATTGCAAAATCGCCGTAAGCCAAGCGATAATAATGAATTAAGGAGATAGCTAAAAAACGCCAAAAAAAACAAACCCAATTTAAAAAAACGCAAAAATTAGCATGAAATAGAGGAGCTTTTAAAAAATGAAACGACAGTAAAATAGGCACTGACTTTTGTATCTAGCAAAGTGTGCAGACGGTTATCTCGGGAGGGGCGTTTAGTCTTGCTCTTCCCATCCTGCCGAGGCCGCGGTTTACGTACAGCTTCTTGCCCTTAACGTGGTACATGCCTGCATGATAGTCGCGTCGTTTTACCATTCCGGTCCATCGTTTGTGTTCCTTGTGCACGCCGTGTGTGTGGCCGCTCATAACGGCATCTGTCCGGTACTGATGAATATGCTCCATCCCCTCGGGGTTGTGCATCAGCGTTATCACAGGCATACCAGCGGGAACGTTCTTATATGCTTTATGAGGCTTGAAGTCCTTCGCCCACAAGTCGCCCATGCCTACCATCCATAGGTTTGCACCGTCGATATGCAGGGGCATCGATTCGTTCCTGAGAACATTAATGCCATGATGCTCCATTTTCTCGATCATCTTGTGCATGTGATGTTTGTGGCTTTTTTTGAATATACCGCCCAGGCCGTAGTCGTGGTTTCCGAGGCAGGCGTAGGCGCCGTGTTTGTGCTGAAGCTTGCTGATTATATCGACAGCTTTTTTGCGATATTTACCTTTTAGGTCGTGGGTTATATAATCGCCGGTCAGGAGTATAATATCAGGGTCGAGCGAGTTTACGCGTTTGATGCAGTTTTTCAGGTATCGCTCGGTCACCGCCCTGGAGCAGTGCAGGTCGCTAAGGTGGACGATCTTTTTGCCTTTGAACTGTTCGGGCAGATCGTCGATCTTCAGGTCGATCTCATTGATCTCGATCCATTCGGGGTGGTGCTCCTCCGTGCCGACGGCCCAGGATGTACAAAAGCCCATCGAGCCTAAAGCCTTGCCGCCCAGATGTCGCGACTTGTGGTACACAGGATGTTTCCTTAATCTTTTCATATTACACTCACTATTTACGGCTTAAACTTCCGCATGGGCAACGAGTTGCCCATCCTACGGTGTTATTTCAAGGCCACACGCCTTCTACTTAAAGTGTACTATATAATTACGCCGATGAGTCTTTTTTAGCGCCCGAAATCCTCAGCTTACCTATACGGTGCTTACGACGGCTGGTTCGCCTAAAGAAGAACTCGTAATGTCGAAAAACTTAGGAAAGGCATGGTGTTTTATCGGTCTTTCGGGTATTATATCGTTAAAATCAGAGCATTTTTCGAGGATAAAAAAATGGTACTAACCTGGGCAAATCAGATAACAATACTTCGGATTCTGCTTATCGCACCGTTCGTCATCTGCATGCTTAAAAGCAACGAGTCCGATGCCGGTTTTGTATACCGGTATGCCGCGCTTGGCATATTCCTTGCTATGTGTATTTCCGATGCGTTGGACGGGTATATGGCGCGTGTTAAAAAGCAGGTCACCAAGCTTGGTTCGTTTCTCGATCCGCTGGCAGATAAGCTGCTGATGACGTGTGCGTGCATACTGCTGGCAACAACGAAAACTGCGGTAAAGGGTTTTGAGCTGCCGTCGCCTGTTGTTGTGCTGATAATCGGCAAGGACCTGTTCCTGATGACGGGTTTTATTACGCTTTTTCTGTTTACTACCGATGTCAGGATCGTGCCTGTGGTGATGGGCAAGACATCGACATTTTTGCAACTGACGATGGTTCTTAGCACGCTTATCGCTCCTGAAGTATCTAATTATCTCGGATGGTGGATATATTTGGTGAAAATATTATGGGTTTTGACAGCAACAGCGGCGATTTTGTCAACTCTTATTTACATTCGGCATGGAAAACAGTATATTGAATCGTTTGACAGCAATGGTGAAAGCAATGATGGCTGACGGAGCGGCAAAAGGAAATTACGAATACTATGGTAGAATTTAGCGAAATACCGGAGGTGCTGGAAGACCTAAAGCAGGGCAAGATGGTCGTCCTTGTTGACGATGAGGATCGTGAGAACGAGGGTGACTTAGTTTGCGCCGCAGAATATGCAACACCCGAAACGATCAACTTTATGGCAACGCACGGCAGGGGGCTTATCTGTGTTCCGCTGACCGAGGAAAGGTGCGACTCACTTGGTCTGCACGCACAGTCGCCTGACAATACGGCACAGCTTGGTACCGCATTTACGGTTAGCGTTGACGCGCATCAGGGGATCACGACCGGCATCAGTGCAGCCGACAGGTCGCATACAATCAATCTGATGGCCAGGAGCGATACTGTCGCTGCCGATCTTGCTCGTCCCGGACATATTTTTCCGCTTCGCGCTCGCGACGGCGGAGTACTCGTTCGCGCCGGACAAACCGAAGGTGCTGTCGATCTTATGCGGCTGGCCGGGCTAAAGCCTGCGGGCGTTATCTGCGAGATCATTAACGATGACGGTACAATGTCACGCGTTCCTGAACTCTTGAAGTATTGCACAAAATACGACTTTAAAATAGCCTCTATCGCTAAGCTGATCGAGTATCGCCTTCAGAATGAAAGCCACATCAAACGCATCCAGGCGGTGAAGCTGCCGACCGATTATGGCGAGTTTAAGCTGATCGGTTATGAGAACACCGGGCACGCCGAACCGCATCTTGCTCTTTGCAAAGGCGGAGTTGGCGAGCTTGACGAAAACGGAAAAGCGATCGAACACAATGACGCGGTTTTGATACGCGTTCACTCCGAGTGCCTGACCGGTGACCTGTTCCATTCGCAGCGATGCGAGTGCGGCTTCCAGATGATAAGCGCGATGAAGATGATCGAGGAGGTGGGCAAAGGAGCGCTTATCTACCTCAGGCAGGAAGGTCGCGGGATCGGCCTGGCGAATAAGCTGCATGCGTATAAACTTCAGGAACAGGGGTTTGATACGGTCGATGCGAATCTTGAGCTTGGTTTTTCTGCCGATAAACGCGACTATGGTATAGGTGCCCAGATATGCCGTGACCTTGGCCTCAAAAATGTGCGGATACTGACGAATAATCCCAAGAAAATCAGCAGGCTTGAGGTCTACGGGATAAAGATTGCCGAGCAGATACCGCTGCGAGCGGATCCGTCGGAACACAATATCGACTATCTTCGGACGAAAAAACGCCGCTTTGGCCACATGCTTGACGAGGATATATAATCGTGATTCGTGACTCGTGATTCGTGGATGGCTAAAGCCATCGCTGACCTTCGGTCAGTTTGGGGCTGTGACTCGTGACTCGTGATTCGAGGATGGCTAAAGCCATCGCTGACCTTCGGTCAGTTTGTGGGTGCGATCCGTAATTTGTCTTTGGTATCCGTCGTATTCTTTGAACACTTATCCCTTCTTTTGCCGATATAATTATTAATGAGACGATTTTTGATATACATTTTGGTTTCTTTGTCGGTATGTTCTGTCGGCTGTGAGTCCGAGACGGTTCGGCCCGTGACAAGTTCTATTGCCGGATCGTACAGTGGGTATTCGGCATCGCAAGTTAGCATCATAGGGCTAACCGAGATCATCTGGAGGGGCGACGAAATGATACCGGCAGTGCTTACGGTCTATCTCGATCTTCTGGACAGTTCCGGATCGAGGATCAAGTCGCCCGGAGTATTTCGTATGGAGCTCTTTACGTATGTCCCGCGATCGTCACTTCCTATGGGCCGGCGTATCACCGCCTGGGACGATGTAAACCTGTATCAGTACGCCGATAACAATCAGTATTGGCAGGACCATTTGCGAGCGTATAAGTTTGATCTGCAACTGAACTTTTTTCCGCAAAAGGGCCAAACCTATATCCTCCAGGCAACATGCACAACCCCGTCAGGCCGGCACCTGATCGACACAAGCCGGATAACTTATATGAAGTAAACAGCCGGATTTGGCTGAATATTGTTGATTTTCTGACTTTTTTCTGCGATTATGTTACGCTTATTGGAACTTTTCGGCTTATTAGCGATCAAATTAAAGGTGTAAGATTGCAGGAACAGACGAGAAATATAAAGATAGATGACCAGTTTCTGGTAGCTCAGGCCCAGCAGGGTGATTCTAGTGCGCTTGCTAAGCTGATATTGCGGTATCAGGACAGGATATTCAATACTATCCTGAAAATATGTGGAAATTATCAAGATGCCGCGGAACTAACTCAGGAAACGTTTGTCAAATTAATAGAGAAGGTGGGAACCTTTAAGGGGCAAAGCTCTTTTTACACTTGGCTATTTCGTATTGCGGTTAACCTGACGTTGAACTATTGTAAGCGCAGGGGCAAGGTCAAATATATATCGCTCGATAAGTTAATCGGTGCAGATGGCCAGTCCGGAAAGAAAGAGCTTGTCAGTTTTCTAAAGGACAAAAGTATGTGCGATCCTGCCGAGCTGACCGAGAAAAAAGAGATCGAAGAGATACTTCTTGGCGCCCTTGAGAGGCTCGACGATAAGTGCCGCACGATAATCGTCCTGCGGGACATCGAAGATATGAGCTATGAACAAATATCGGATGCACTTGATATTGAGCTTGGAACGGTAAAAAGCAGGCTGAGCCGTTCACGTATGCGATTGCGAAGGATCATGGAAAAGATATTGAAATAATCATTTCAAACTGACCGGCGGTCAGCTTGAGAGATCAAAAAATAAAATGCAAAATTGAGGAAACCGCTTTCGGCGGATGTCCGATTCGATCCGGTATTCTTGTCGGTACCGTTTGTTAAAGACAGGTGTTATGCTGTCAGGCGATTTATGATCGGTCGGTTTGAGGTTTTATTATGGCACATATGAATAAATCTGATATTGAGGAGCTTATCAGCGGGTATCTTGACGGCAGGCTTTCCAAACGCCAGCATACCGAGGTTGAAAGGCTTTTGCAGCACGATACAATATTTGCTCAGAAGCTTGCGCGGATCGAAAAGCAAAGGGCACTTCTGAAATCTATGCCGAAGGTCGCGGCGCCTGAAAATATGTTCAATGACATTAAGCATTTTCTCGATCGAAAACACCACACCGAACAGATCATAGAAAGCGCCAATGCTGGTTTGCGTCATCTTGTTTGGCGGAAGGTTTTGACATCGGCAGCGATGTTCGCCCTTTTCGGTTTGCTAGGGGTGATAGTTTACAATATCTTAATGCCGGTATCGCCGCGTGAGACAGCAAAAGTTGCAAATGTTCCATCCTATATCCGTCCGACATCGGTTGCCGCAAGCGCCGCAGAAACCACAGAACTCGCGGCCGGGGAATTGCCCGGAGCATACCCGATAAACGCTTCGCTTAGACTTAGAACCAACGATATTACCGCAATTAACAGCTTTATTGAAAAAGCGATCTACAACAACGGGTTGCTTGACTATACGATCCCGCACAGGCAAACAGAACGAAGCACGTATCAGTTAACATGCTCTGCCGAGAGTGTTATTGCCTTTTTGTCCGACATCGATGTCGCTTTTAGTCGATGCCGCGATGCGGAGCTTACGGTTTTCGGAAAGGACATAACCTCTAAAGTTGTTATCGAAGACGTAACTGCCGGCGAGATGGCTGCGTTTTACCGCAACGATCCAAGCAGCGATCATATACAGTTCGCAACGGGGATCGCAAGCTTTAAAGAGATCGTAAAGCACATGCCGTCCGGCGGGGTAACCGGTCCTGTTCTGCTCGATAATGAAGCGATGTTTGGCGATATTGCAATGGTAAAACCGGTCCTGACATCCGGGAGCCAACAGGATATAATGCGGCAGCTCTACCGGGAAGATCGTCGCAGTGACGTAAACCTTATGGTTATCGTTACGGGGCCTTGACACCAATGAAAGGATTTTAGATGCTTGAAGCTAAGGATTGCTGCCTGGTCATTATCGACATACAGGGAAAACTTTCGGAACTGATGGTCGATAAGGATACGCTTTTTAAAAACACCGAAGTTCTGATACAAACAGCTAAGGCCCTGGACATCCCGATCCTCTGGTGTCAGCAGGTTCCAAAAGCTCTCGGTGAAACAGTCGATAGCTTACGCTTGCTTTTACGCGACGATGAGCCGATAGACAAGCATACCTTTAGCTGCTGCGACGATGAGAAATTTGACAACAAACTAAGCGCGATCAAGCCGAAACAAGCGATCCTTTGCGGTATCGAATCGCACATCTGCGTTTATCAAACAGCTATCGATCTGCTCGAAAAAGGTATCGAGGTAAACGTGATCGCCGATGCAGTCTCGTCTCGCACAAAGGCCAATAAAAAGGTCGCCCTTAAAAGAATAACAGCCGAGGGGGCAAAGCTTTCCAGCACAGAACTTTGTCTGTTTGAGTTGCTAAAAAACGCAAAACACCCAAAATTCAAAGAACTGGCAAAACTCATAAAGTAGCTACGATAACGAGTAATTTGTCTCTAATGTCACGTTTTTAGTAAATTCGCAGTAAATCTTAGAATGTGCTTGCAATATCAATGGCGATTATGTAGTTTACTCCGAAGCAAAAAAAAAATTTTGCGCTGATATAGCTAAAAACATTGATTAATAGGATTGTTATAACGGATTATGACATGACGACGATAAAACGGTTCAGCAGGAGAAAAACTGTTGGGGCGTTTTTTTTTATAATTTTTGAACAGGTAACACAATAAGGACCATTTGATGCCAAAACGAACAGACATCGAGAAAATTCTGATAATCGGATCCGGGCCCATCGTCATAGGTCAGGGCTGTGAGTTTGACTATTCCGGAGCACAGGCCTGTAAAGCGCTCATGAAAGAGGGTTTCAAGGTCGTTCTGATCAATAGCAACCCGGCGACGATCATGACCGACCCGGAACTTGCAGACAGGACCTACATCGAGCCGATCACGCCTGAAATGGTCGAAAAGATCATTCTCAAGGAAAAGCCGGATTCCCTTCTGCCTACTCTTGGCGGCCAGACCGGCCTAAACACCGCGGTAGCGCTCGCTGAAAGCGGATTTCTCGATAAGCATAATGTAAAGCTGCTCGGAGCTGACCTGGTGTCGATCAAAAAAGCCGAAGAGCGTGACCTCTTTAAGCAGACGATCGAAGAGATCGGCCTTGATGTTCCGAAAAGCGGATACGCCCATTCATGGGAAGAGGCACTGGAAACGATAAAAGAAATTGGCTTCCCCGCGATCATCCGTCCGTCCTATACGTTAGGCGGAATGGGCGGCAACGTCGCATACAATATGCAGGAGTATGACGAGTTCATCCACTGGGGACTGAGCCTTAGCCCGACAACGCAGGTTCTCGTTGAGGAATCGGTCGTCGGCTGGAAGGAGTACGAGCTTGAGGTAATGCGAGACAGCGCGGACAACGTCGTGATCGTTTGCTCGATCGAAAACCTCGACCCAATGGGCGTACACACCGGCGACAGCATTACAGTAGCACCGGCTCAGACGCTGACCGACAAAGAATATCAGATGATGCGAGACGCATCGCTAAAGATCATCCGAGCCATCGGCGTAGAGACCGGCGGATCGAACATCCAGTTCTCCGTTAATCCCGCCAATGGTAAGCTTTATGTAATCGAGATGAACCCGCGTGTTTCCAGAAGCTCGGCACTTGCGTCAAAGGCGACGGGTTTCCCCATTGCAAAGATCGCCTCGCTTTTGGCAGTCGGTTACACACTCGACGAGATAACCAACGACATCACACAAAAGACCACTGCCTGCTTTGAGCCGACGATCGACTATTGCGTTACAAAGTGGCCCAGATTCACCTTTGAAAAATTCCCCAAAACCAACCCCGAGCTAAGCATCCAGATGAAAAGCGTCGGCGAAGCGATGGCGATAGGGCGAACATTCAAAGAGTCCTTCCAGAAAGCAATACGTTCGCTGGAGATCGGCAGATATTCGCTAAGTGAAAAATACATCGACGAAGTCTCCGACGAGCAGCTAAAAGAAAAGCTGAGCCGTTTCGGATGGGACAAGCTCTGGTATGTCGCCGAGGCAATGCGGCGGAAGTGGACCATCGAGCAGATATTCGAGCTTACGATGATCGATCGCTGGTTCCTAAACAACATCAAAGATATAATCACCTTAGAAGCTGAGATAAAGGCAACATCCCTCGAAAAAATCGATGCAGACATGATGCGAAAGATCAAGTCATACGGTTTTAGCGATAATTATCTTGCCGAGATATTCGGCACCGACCAGATGACCATCCGCGCCAAACGCAAGGAGCTTGAAGTTGTCGCTGTTTACAAACGCGTTGATACCTGCGGTGCAGAGTTCGAGGCGATGACCCCATACATGTATTCTACATTCGAAGAGGAATGCGAGTCGGAACCGACCGACAAGAAGAAAGTCATGATCTTAGGCGGAGGACCGAACCGCATCGGGCAGGGTATCGAGTTCGATTATTGTTGTGTCCATGCAGCCTTTGCCCTCGACGAGATCGGCATCGAGTCGATAATGGTAAACTGTAACCCCGAAACCGTAAGCACCGACTATGACACATCGGACAGGCTTTACTTCGAGCCGCTTACCTTCGAGGATGTCATGAGCATCGTCGATACCGAAAAACCGGACGGTGTCATCGTTCAATTCGGCGGTCAAACACCGCTCAAGCTCGCTGTTGCTCTTGAAAAGGCCGGCGTTCCCATCATAGGCACTTCGCCGGACAGCATCGGCCACGCAGAGGACAGGCGTCGCTTCAACGCTCTGGTCGAAAGGCTAAAACTCCGTCAGCCGTTTAGCGGAACAGCGACATGCTACGAGGAAACTTTAGAAATTGCCAACGAGCTTGGCTATCCGCTGCTCATACGTCCGTCGTTCGTACTGGGGGGAAGGGCGATGGAGATCGTTTATGACGAGTCGTCGTTGAAAGCATGTGTTGCAAACGCGATAGAAGCTTCCGGCAAGCATCCTATACTCGTAGATAAGTTCCTAAACGATGCCATTGAGCTTGATGTCGACGCGATATGCGACGGCAACCAGGTCGTCATCGGCGGAATAATGGAGCACATCGAAGAGGCCGGCGTTCACTCAGGAGACAGCGCATGCAGCCTGCCCCCGATGTCGATCAGCAAACCGGTTATCGAAGAGATCAAAAGACAGACAAAGCTTCTTGCACTGGAGCTTAAGGTGCTCGGGCTCTTGAATATTCAGTTCGCCGTAAAAGACGAAGACGTTTACATCATCGAGGTAAACCCGCGTGCATCGCGCACGGTTCCGTTCGTCAGCAAGAGTATCGGCGTACCGCTGGCCAAGATCGCTGCAAAGGTTATGGCTGGCAAGACTCTCGACGAGCTTGGATTTACCGAACAAGTCGTAAAAGATCATTACTCGGTGAAGGAAGCGGTCTTCCCGTTCCTGAAGTTCCCCGGGATCGACACACTGCTTGGCCCTGAGATGCTAAGCACCGGCGAGGTGATGGGTATATCGGACGATTTCGGAATGGCGTTCGCAAAGTCGCAGATGGCAGCCGGCAACGCGCTGCCTACAAAGGG
>DAOVIC010000172.1 GCA_030671565.1 Anaerohalosphaeraceae bacterium | reverse complement strand
TCTGTTTCGCCGGGAAATCCCACGATAATATCCGTCGTTATGGCAGGGCGGTCGAGTTTTTTTTCCAAAATCTCCGTTGTTTCCAAAATCTCATCTATATTATACTGCCGGCACATTTTTTTCAGTATCGAATTTGACCCGGATTGCAGCGGTAAGTGCAGGTGAGGCATGATGTTACGGTGTTTACAGAACACCTCAATCAGCTCGTCGGTTACGTCGGCAGGTTCCAGCGAGCTTAATCTTACCCTCTCCAAACCGTCGACAGAGGCAATTTTGTCAAGAAGTTTGGCGAATAAATTTTTTCGCTGCTCGTCCCATTTCCACCGCCGAACAGTCTCTTGACCGTAGGCCCCGAGAAAAATTCCGGTTAGAACAATTTCCCTGTGACCTGCGTATACAAGGTCGAAAACCTCCTTGAGTAGTGCCTTTTCGGGCTTACTTTTAAGCTTTGTACGGATTGTAGGGACTATGCAGTATGTGCAAAAACCGTCGCAGCCGTCCTGGATTTTCACGAAAGCACGTGATTGTCCTGAATATGATCGCAAAAGATCAAGTTTAACAGTGTTATCGGTTCGTGAGGGGCTTTTATGCTTGATTTTAGCCTGCTGAAATGGTTTACTATATTCAGGCGGCTTTTCAGTAGAATTTTCGCTGATAAGTGCGTTTAATTTATGGCCTAGATGGTTTTTTTGGCCGACAATATGAATATTGCCGCCGATATCGCCAAGTTCGTCAGTTGGCGATGCGGGAAGGCAGCCAGCGACCACAAGTGTGGTATTTTTGTTATTTCGCAGGGCTTTTCGTATGGCCTGGCGGCTCTTTGATGAGGCAAGGGCGGTAATGCAGCAGGTATTAGTAACGATAAGGTCAGCTCCGTCAGATGGATCGACCTGACGAAGACCATTGGATTCCAGAAATTGGCGTATCTGCTGGCTTTCGTACTGATTGACCTTGCAACCGAGTGTTATTATGGCAAATGTTCTCATATTATGGTATAATAGTCAATGCTCTCAGCAGTTTCAAGGCTGTTTGAAGCAATTAGTGATGCGGTCGGATCATACAGGTAATTTTAGCTGGATTGACCCGGCCGTTGGTATTATTTACGAACTTCCAGCAGGAGTGATTTAGTATGGCCTCAGCTGTTCGTGGTGTATGGGGAATTGACATTGGAGTTAATTCTCTAAAGGCTATTCGTCTGATAGAGGGCGAAGAGGGTCTTGAAGTAGTCGGATTCGATTATATTGAACACCGAAAGCTCCTTTCCGGTGACGATGTTTCCCCGGACGATAAAAAGGATCTCATCGCCGAGACCGTTAGCACCTTTGTCTCCAGAAATGAGATCGAAAAGGATGAAGTTGCCATTTCGGTTGCAGGGCATAATGCCTTCGCAAGGTTCGTACCGCTTCCTCCGGTTGAGGCGAAAAAAATCCCCGAGATAGTTCAATATGAAGCTGTTCAGCAGATACCCTTTGACATCAATGAAGTCGAATGGGACTGGCAGTTAATGGAAACTCCCGACAGTCCCGTCAAGGAGGTTGGGCTGTTTGCTATCAAGAACGAGCTTGTAAATGAAATTGTGGACGTATTTGTCCGTGAGAACCTGAAGGTTACATGCGTACAGATCGCCCCTATCGCACTTCATAACTACGCCAACTACGACAGGGACGACATCGCTTCGTCATCCAGGAAGGCTACCGTTTTGCTCGATATGGGTGCCGATAACACAACGCTGGTCGTTTCGACAAAGACATCCGTCTGGCAGAGAAGTATTCGCATTGGCGGTAACGCCTTTACCGAAGCGATCTCCGATGCTTTCAATATCAGGTTTACAAAGTCTGAAAAGCTAAAGCGTACCGCTACAGTAAGCAAATATGTCCGTCAGATATTCAGTGCGATGAAACCTGTATATACGGATCTTGGTTCGGAGGTTCAGCGTTCTCTCGGTTTCTACACCAGCAGCGGAGCCGGTCGCCAGAAAGGTTTTTCAAAGATAATAGTCTTTGGCGGTGGAATGAAACTAAAAGGCGTGGCAAAATATCTTCAGCAGACGCTTGGTGTTCCCGTAATCGTTCCGGATTCCTTCGAGAAACTTAAAATCTCTGAAGATGTTTCTTCCGCCAAGTTCCACGAGAATATTACGGACTATGGTGTCGCATACGGCCTTGCCGTTCAATTGCTCGGTCAGTCAAGTATTACCAGCAACCTGCTTCCCAGGCGTATCGCTCGTGCAATGGCATGGACCAGGAAGGGGAGGATATTTACGGTCGCGGCAAGTTTACTGTTTGTCATTACTATGCTCGGTTTCTTGAGAGTGACAGTAGACGCCGGCAAATACAAAGCGGGCGAAACTTATCGATCGGCTACGAAACGGATTATCGATACCGCTGTAAGAGCTCAAAGTACACTGGACGAGCAGATCGCCAGAAGCGACGAACTTGATGCAAAGGTCGAAAAGCAGATGGTCTATTTCGATTATCGTGATGTGATACCTGTTCTTGCCCAGAGGATACTTTCTTCTTTACCGAACGAAGACAATAACAAATCTCAGGCTGAACTGTATAGAGCTTTTGCCGCTGGCGACGTCAATGGCGTCAAAAAGATCGATCGGCAGGAACGAAAACAACTCTTCATAACGGGCTTTTCGATCAATTACTCATCATCAATTAAAACAGCATCATTCAAAACAATTAGCAGCGGTAGCAAAGGACGTGGATATAGGCGTAGCACGAGCAGTTCGAGAGAAAGCGATTATGATGACTACGAAGATGACTTTGGATACGAAGATGACTTCGGATACGGAGGCGAGTTTGGCGAGGGCGGTGGTTTTTCAGGATACGATCGGAGCGGGCAGGGTATGGGAGAAGATCAGGAAGGCGGCGAAGTCGAGGACGGACCTGGTTTTGTCGTTACTATAGAAGGTTTCAGCCCGTATGCGGAAATTGTAGAGCTTCTTGACCCTTCCGGTGTCGGAACGGATCAGAGCAAATGGGGCTTTGTCACAAGGCTGCAAAATTTCGATACTATCTTTGAAAATTGCCAGTTTGAACTCTTCAAAAAGAAGGAAGTCGAGCATTTCAAGCAGAAAACCTCAGAAGTGGA
>DAOVIC010000065.1 GCA_030671565.1 Anaerohalosphaeraceae bacterium | reverse complement strand
TCGTGGTACTGATGGCAAGCCTCGGAAGCATGGTCGGAACCTTCATAGCAGTAGGATGGATAGGCGCAAGGGCGATATAACCCCCTTTTCTACGGTTTTTTTACACATGATCGCAGACTTTTTTGTGGATTAAAACCGCCGGTTATGGTAAAATAGGCAATTATATGTGCCGGGATAAAATGTCAGGGGTGATATGGCGAATTTTTTTTCAAATAAAGCATTGTTTGTATTGACCGCCTTGGCTGCATTAACCTGTCAAAGTCTTTGGGCAATGCCCGCAAGTCCGCTTCCGTTTGACACACATCAGCCCGACGGCAAAAAAATCCACCTTCATATCCGCGGAGACGAACGCTTTCACTGGTTTGAAGACACCGAAGGTTACACTGTTGTTCGTGACAACGGAAGATATGCCTATGGCCAACTCGACAGCAACGGCAGGCTAAAGCCGACCGATTTAACCGTCGGAACAGACAACCCGAAAGCAGCGGGTTTGAAAAAGAAGATACTGCCTCCCGTCGGACTTCGCAGAACTCTTTTACCGTCACTTATGTCAGGCGAAAGCTCCGTCCCTCCGCCCGAAAAAGTTCCCCCGGCAGGAACGGTAAAAAACCTTGTCGTCCTATGCATGTTCGCCGACCACACCATCGCAACTAACGCACGCCCGTCAGCTGATTATAACGTTTTGTTCAATCAGATCGGCGGAGACGCGACACTGGCACCGACCGGAAGCGTTAATGACCTGTACCTGGAAAACTCCTACGGCGCAATGACACTTCAAAGCACGGTAACCGTCTGGGTAACGCTGCCCAACACAGAGGCCTATTACGCAGACAACGAAGACGGAACAGGCTCCTATCCGCAAAATGCCCAGGGGATGGTGGAAGATGCGCTTGATCTGATCGATCCGCTTGTTGACTTTTCGCAGTTCGATGACGATAGCGATGGCTATATCGACGCGATTGACTTTATTCACTCCGGTTACGGAGCCGAAACCGGTGGCGGCGGAGGCGACTGGATATGGTCGCATCGCTGGTCACTGTGGGCCCTTCCCGATGGAGAATGGATCAGTGACGAAGGGGTGAAAGTTTATGACTATCACACTGAACCGGCGCTTTGGGGAACAAGCGGCACGAATATCGTTCGCTTCGGGGTTATCGCCCATGAGACGGGACACTTCTTCGGCTTGCCGGACTTCTACGACACGGACGGCTCTGGTGCGGGGATCGGGTCATGGGGGATGATGGCCAACTCCTGGGGGTTTGATTACTCGCAATATCACCCTCCGCACTTTTCGGCGTATAGCAAGATAGAACTCGGCTGGCTGACACCGACGGTGATCAGCGCCCCCGGCGTCTATACCATCGATCAAGTCGTAACAAATCCACAGGTATACCGCATAGACCACAACTACCCAGCGGGCGAATATCTTCTCATAGAAAATCGCCAACCGGCTGGGATCGAAACGGCGATACCGCAGGGCGGGCTGTGCATATACCACATCGACGAGCAGGCAGACGACGTAACCGAAGGATACCCCGGACAAACCGGATGGCCCCAGAACGGAAACCACTACCGCGTAGCCGTACTCCAGGCCGACGGAAACTACGACCTCGAAAAAAATAACAACCGCGGCGACAGCGGCGACCTTTACCACGCAGCCGGTGTCTCGGAGATATCTCCTTCTACCGTTCCCGACACACATGCCTATCAGTCCGGCGACATAATCATCACGGACAATGCCATTAAAAATATTTCGTCCGCCGCCGCCTCCATGACTTTCACTTATGACAACGGGACAGTTCCCCTGCCGCCACAGGCATACGACATAGACGTTATTACTGACGTCGATACACCCGTAACGGTCACCCTCCAGGCCGTCGATGACTTCCTGCCGGACCCGCCGGCGGCACTTACTTACAGGATCGTCTCGCTGCCCAGCCACGGCAGTTTAACGGATATACACGGAGCTGTAATTACCTCGGTACCGCACACACTTGCCGACAATGAAAACCAGGTGATCTACACGCCGCGGTTAAATTGCCGTCTTGGTGCAGCCTTTGAATTTATCGTCAGCGACGGCGGAACCGAACCTGACGGCGGAGACTCGAACCAGGCGAAGGTAACCGTAAGCATAGTGGACCTGATATACTCTGCGGACATGGACACAGACCCCGGCTGGGCATTCACGGGACGCTACTGGGAATGGGGAGTACCAACGGGCGATGGTGGAGCCTACGGTAATCCGGACCCGACTTCAGGTTACACCGGTTCAAATGTTATCGGCTACAACCTGTCCGGCGATTACAGGAAAATACGTTTAACCGAATGGGCAACGACACCGCCGATCGATTGTACGGAAATGACGAATGTCGCGCTTAGATTCTACCGCTGGCTCAATGTCGAAGCGCCGACGTATGACCATGTCTATATCGAGGTGTCCAATGACGGGAGTACCTGGAATACGATATGGGAAAATTTCGTAGAGATAACCGACTCCAACTGGACCTTACAGACTTATGATATCTCGGCGTTTGCCGATGATCAGCCGACCGTATATGTCAGATGGGGGATGGGGTTGGCAGACAATATGTGGCATTACTCCGGATGGAACATCGACGACGTCAAACTCCTCGCCGCAAATCCGGTACTCCTTACCGGTGATTTCGACGCAGATTGCGATGTGGATTCATCGGACCTGATCATCATGGTTAACAATTGGCTCCAGACATGCACTGAATGTGACGGAACGGATATTTTCGACGATGGGATCGTAAACATCCGGGATTTGGCGATCTTCGCACAAAACTGGTTAAAACAAATTTAATTGTTCTAACTTATGCCTTTTATGCCTCACCCTTCGGCAGCGAAAGAAGAAACCTGTTCCCTTCTCCTACTTTCGATTCCAATCGGCAGCGAAAGGAAAAATCTGCTCCCTTCTCCCGCTTTCGATTCCAACCATATCGATCCGTCAAGCCGCTCAAGTATCCGCGAAACTATCGTAAGCCCCAGTCCCTCGCCCGTTGTATCACCGTCGGGTTCAAGGCGGTGAAATAATTCGAAAACACGTTCCTGCTCACCCTCAGGGATACCCACTCCATTGTCTTCAACGCAGTAAACGCATCTCGCGCCGTTAGCGCGACCCCAAACACGTATCTCCCCCTCCTTCGCCGGGTCGAGATACTTCAGCGCATTATCG
Organism: Anaerohalosphaeraceae bacterium; assembly: GCA_030671565.1. The sequence continues at coordinate 6,127 of DAOVIC010000065.1, read as the reverse complement.
ATAAGATTGCTGAACACCTGGTTAACCAGGTTCGCATCGCCCATACATCCGGGAAGATCTTCGATCGACAGGTTCACATGCTCGCTCTTTATTTTATACTGCATGACATTCTCTATCGAATGCAGTATCTCATTTAAGTTCAACGGTTCGATCTCTATTTCCATCGTACCAACTCGCGAAACCTGAAGCAAACCGTTTATAAGCGTCTGCATCTTCGTCGTTCCGGCATTGATAAACCTCAGATCCTCCGGTATCTCATGGTCCAGCAGCGGCGACAGTTTATCGCGAACCGATTCATCGATCCCGCCATTTTTAATCACATCTTTGATCTCGTTACAGATATTACCGACCTCCTCGCTGAATCCGTTGATCGTAACCAGGGGGCTCTTCAGATCATGGGATGCGACATAAACCACACTTTGAAGTTCATGGTTTTTCTCTTCCAGCTTTCGCAAAAGGTATTCTCTATCCCGTTCCGTATTCTTTCGCTTTTCCTTTTCTATCTCAAGTTCTTCGCTCATCCGGTTAAAAGAATCGCAAAGCTGCCCGACCTCATCTTGTGAACGATTCTTAACCCGATGTGAAAGATTGCCGCTTGCCACTTCCATACTTGCCCGGGAAAGCGCCTCGATAGGTCGAACGATCTTAACGGTCAGATTGATAGTTACTAACCAGCAGACAATAACTGCGATAATGCAAAATGCGATAAGTTTGTTTGTATCGAAACCGGCACGTTTGGCCGCCATAACTCCCAAACCCTCAAAGCTCTTCTTCGTAAGTTTTATGATCTCATTTGCCATTTCCCAGTCTGCCAAACCTGCGGCATCGACGACTGCCAAGTGCGAAGACTTTTCTGACTGTAACGAAAGTTCTTTCTCAAAAAGATCGAAAAACTGTCCCTTGCCAAGTGCCGAAAAAGAAAACTCGTCGAAAACCCGTCTTATCTCTTTCAGTGAATTCATATTCGTACTGCTTTTTACAACCTTGCCCAAACTCAAAAGCGACTTTTCAAAATCGTCGGCATATCCTGCAAAGTCCTGCCGTATCTTTTCCGAATTCTCATCCGAAAACACCGCCTGCATAAGTTCCGTTTTCAAATCCGCTGCAATACTGATAATGGCATCTTTTCCTTTGTTATTCTTTTGAATATCTGACAGAAGCGACAACAGCTCTGCGCCGGATTTTTCGTGCTGCTCCATCTTTTCGATCCGCGCAGACTTGACAGCCAGATACTCCCTGTGACTTTCCATTGCCATCTCCGCATGGCGTTTAAACTCGGGCATTACCGTCACCATCGCCTCTTCCCATATTTTCCGTATCTGATAATGTTCTTCTGCATGAAGTGTCGCTTTGCCGATATCCTCTTCAAACTTGTCGTGATGCATCAGGTGATCGCGATATTTCTTTTCTATAGCTTCCAGCTCTGGCGTCTTCTCCTCGCCAAGATAACGCAAAAGTTCGAGCTTCGTCGCCGCCTTACACGAATACATCTCCCCTGCGGCAATGGCCAGCGAAAAAGATTCTGCCGTGGTCATGTGAACATGCTTATGGATCGACCACATGCTTATCGTTGAGATTGCCGTGCACAGTATTGCCAGCAAGGTAATCGATGCGATTGAAATACCGATCTTTTGGCCAACCGAAAACTTCATATCAAGGAAAAGCCCCCATAGGCAGAAATATATCCCCGGGCCGTACCAAAAAAACTTCCAGCAGGCACAGCAACCAACACTATATCGCCATAATCCAAAAAAAAATTAAACAAAAAAAGGCTTAAGGAGGAAATTGAAATAAACACTTTGAATAACGTACAATAAACCTTTACGAATAGCCGTAAGCTGCCGGCAAATGCTTTTTTTGCCGCAGGCGAACAGTTTTTCAGGATACCCAAATAAATACCGCTATATTCCGCCATTAACGCAGGTTTCAGGGTGTTTTATCGGTTTTCTCGAAAAATCAGCATAATTTTCCCGGACTTTTGGATCGCAGGTGAAATATTTAGAGGTTCTGTTGAGTGTCGTCTGCTTGCGCAACAAAAAAGACGCCTGCAAATCAGCAGGCGCCTTTGGTTTTTCGGTATCGTCAACTTCCGTCATAGTCTCGACGGCAGCGATTTACACATTTTATTGATCGATTCTCTCGCGCGTTCGGCGGCTTGCGGCGATAACGTATACGCCGTCGCCCCGCCCAGCACTCCGCCTATCACAGCGCCGGTCGTCGTATCGTCACTGCCGACTTTATCGCTAACCACCGCGCCCGCGGCGGCACCGGCGGCAGCACCAAGAATAGTCGAAAGTATCTTGCCCGTCCTCGCCGTACCACTACCAAGCCACAATATCTTACCGTCCTCAACGTCAAGCATCTTCGCCGTCAAATTGATATCCTCGCCAAACTCCGGGATATTGATAAGCATCACAACCGGAACGTTAAGGACCTTACCCGCCCTCACCGCATTTTCCTCAGGAGTGATACCGGACGCCTGAAAATCCTGTTCTTCCAGAAGCACCTGTACCTGCCCGCGTTCCACAGGTGAATACCCTTTCTCAAGCAGCTCCATCTCGAAGAAGTTTGCGATCTGCGTTCTAACCGCTTCGCTCTTGGTATCCCCGATCACATCGACGACGGCGATTTTTTCGACGCTCGCAAAATCATACCCCCCAAGAAACTTACCTTCACCGGTGGAACATCCGCCGACAGCAAAAACGATTAACAATAGAATTGATGCGATTGCGATTCTCATGATTGGTCTCCTTCTTTTTTAAGTTAAACTGACCGAAACACTTCGTCAAATAACCTTAATTCTTTATAGATAAGAATATTAACTACCCCAAGTTTACAAACTCCGGACAATAATGTCAAAATCATTATATACCAAAAAAGGGAAGATCGAAAAGGATTGTTCTTGAAATAAAACCGCCATTTCACTAAACTGCAGAAAAGCGGTTAATAGCACAAAAACTGCCGGTTGATACCGGCCTTTTCATGAAGATAATCGGAGAAATTAATATGCTTAAACCCAACAGCAGGCTATCGATTTGTTTCCTGGCATTACTCCTGACAGCGGCCCTGTGCCTCGCCGCCGCGCCGCCAAACACGGTAACTGCCGAAACGACCGACATCGCTTTCTACACCCCAGCCAAAGATACCGCAACTCTTGCGAACATAAGATCCGACCATCCCGAAAACGTTATCTTACTGATAGGTGACGGAATGAGTTTTGGCCAGGTCACGCTTGCAAGGCTAAAAGCAGCCGGCCAAAACGGCGTACTCTACATGGAAAAAATGCCCGTGATCGGCTACACCAAAACACACTCGGCAAGCTCTGCCGTCACCGATTCCGCCGCCGCCGGAACCGCCCTTGCATGCGGTATCAAAACAAACAACAAAATGATCGGAATGGACCCCGAAAACAATCCATACCAGAGCATACTCGAAGCCGCAAAAACAAAAGATATGAAAACCGGACTTGTTGCGACCTCGACGATAACTCACGCAACGCCGGCATCATTCGCAAGCCACGTCAAATCAAGAAAGAACGAAACAGAGATCGCAGAACACATCTTACAAAATCGCGTCAACGTCATACTCGGAGGCGGCAAAGCTTGCTGGCTGCCGGGATCATTCGAGGGCAGCAAAAGAAAAGACGAAACGGACCTCATCGCCCAGGCAAAAGAATTCGGATATACCATAGCAGACAACACCGAACAACTCGCAAAAGCGCAGGGCCAATACGTACTCGGCCTCTTCGCAATGGGCGCACTTACAACAATAAGCCCCGAACCGACCCTGCCCGAAATGACCCAAAACGCCATCAGGCTCCTAAACGAAAATACAAAAACTCCCGAAGGATTCTTCCTGATGATAGAAGGCAGCCAGATCGACTGGGCAGGCCACAGCAATAATGCCCGTAAGAACATAAGGCAGACACTGCTCTTTGACCTTGCCGTAAAAGCCGCTCTGGAGTTTGCAATGAAAGACAAAAAAACCCTCATTATAGTTACCGCCGACCACGAAACAGGGGGGCTGATAGTAAAAGGAAGCGATCCCGACAAGGAAAACGAGATCCTGTGGGCAACAGGGGGGCACACCGCAATGCCCGCACCCGTCTACGCGTTCGGACCAGGATCGGAAAATTTCGCCGGAGTTTACGACAACACAGAAATACCGAAAAGAATTGCAAGACTGCTGAAAATAAAACCTTCCCAGCCAAACTAAAAAAATAAAAAAACTCATCTGAAATCGAACTTAAGCACGAGATAATGTTGCCTTTAGAGAAATAATCGTTATAATCAAGCCGGTATCTCGACCAGTCGTGGTTTATTGCCCCGCAATGAATTTCATACCGGGAGACGGTGATGATCAAATTTCGTTGTTCGCATTGCAAGCAAAAGCTTGGAGTTCCAGACGAATATGCAGGCCGCCGTGTCAAATGCAATAAATGCGGCCAGCCAGCCACCGTCACCCACCCGGTGGTTCTTGAAGAAGTACCCCCAAAACTAAAACCTGCCCCCGAACCCGACGGAATGGATATCTTTTCGGGCCTCGAAGGTTTTGACGACACCCAGGATGATACCCGCCAGGAAGCGATCCGAATGGCCAGAAAAGGCAGAAACGCAAAGGCTGCTGTTTCTACCGCAGGTTCAAAGAAGGAAAAAAAGTCAAAGGCGCCCGGCGGACCCACTTCCCAGAGAACACCTCTTGCTGAAATGATACCCGATCTCCTGCGTTTTCCCGTCGCCCTGACAGTAACCCTGATCGCCGTCACAGGTTCCATCGCGATCTGGATCGCCTCGGCAAAAGCAACCGCCGACCCCTTGTGTCTCGTTGCACTGTTTATCCCGGTGATAGGTGCGATAACAATGCGTACCCTTACTGTAAACCACACCTTACCGCTCGCGTTGTTGTCCATGGCGATAGGCATAGCCGCCATTATTGGCGGAAAGGCTGCCATCGCGAAATATGTTGTTATTGCGATCGAAGAGAAAAAAGCAAACGAAGAATTCATGACCGATCTCGATACGGTCATGGCCGACGAAAAGCTAATGCTCCCGCTTACCCAAAGTGCGAAACATTACGCCGTCGACCCGGATTTTATGTTTTGTGTCGCACTTGTTTCAATGGTCGATGAAAAGCTCGCCGACCCCGTTCACGCAAGAAAATTGGCGGTCTCTCGTATAAGGGCCTCGAACAAATCGAATGCTTTTGTGTACCTTACAGAAGGCCGAAAGGACTACAAGACGCCAAACATTGATGAAGAGAGCAGTGAGATTTATACCGAAGCTGTCGAACGCCAGTTCCAGTGGCATTTTGAAGGAACTTCCGTCAGATTCGCAAAAAAATACTACCCCGCATTAAAGCGCCTTGAACAGCAATGCGAGATATTGAGAATTATGGAAGATACCGAAAAAGTATTCCAGTACGCGATGATGCAAAGCTTCGGAGTATTGGACCTCGTCTGGGTAATGGTAGGAACGGGGCTGGGATTCGTAATTACCGTATTCGATTAAAAAAGACCTCCCATCCGCCAAAATCTACAAATTATACGCGAATGTTAACGCTCTCCACATTTTGGTTGCGTATTTGAGCGCACAAAAAAACCCAGCCGTTTTGACTGGGTTTATAATTACCTCGTTTTGTCTCATCACCTTCCGAGGCCGTTATTTTGATTTTGTGCCTCTCATCTTATACCTGTTTTTAATCCTAGGCTTCGATGGTGTCTATTATTACCTGCAGGTATTTTTGCCTGTGACCCATTTTGCGGGCACTGTTTTTTCTGCGGCGAAAATGCGTAGGATAAAGCTTTGGACCTTTGACAACAGCGTCCTGGGCTTGCTTCTGGAAACTTGCAAGTACTTTTGCGCCCTCGAGATATGGCGCGCCGATCTTAATTTCGCTGCCGTCGGAAACGAAGAGGACTTTGTTAAGCTCGATGCTTTTTGCATCGGCATCGACTTCGGTTAACTCGATGTTGATCACATCGCCTTGCGTTACTTTGTATTGTTTGCCGCCTTGTTCTATTACTGCGTACATCTTTTTGCTCCTGATCGAAATATTCCGTTTGCGGTAAGTTGCTTTAAAATAGAAACTTACAACTCCGTATGCGGAAGATTATTACCCTTTGGGTAAG
>DAOVIC010000109.1 GCA_030671565.1 Anaerohalosphaeraceae bacterium | reverse complement strand
TTGTCGGGTGCGGCGGGTTTGTCAGTGTGCCAGTCGTGCTGGCTGGGCGGCGGCTTGGTATCGATGTTGCCCTGGTTAATGTTGATGTTGTTCCCGGTAAGGCTAATAAGCTGCTTAAGCGGTTTGCGAAGTTTGTGTTTGTTCAGTTTGACGATACTGTGAAGTATTTTGCGAAGAGCAAAGCGAGTGTCGAGGTTGTCGGGTGTCCTTTGCGGGCGGGGTTTAAGGATGCCGACGGGAAAAAAGTTGCCGGTAAGCTTGGGCTTGATCGTGAGAAAAAAGTATTGCTTGTTACGGGTGCTTCCAGCGGTGCGATCAATGTTAATAAGGCGATGGTTTCTTCGCTTGGCCGGCTGGGTAAGTTTAAAGACGCCTGGCAGATCGTTCATCTTACGGGGCGCGGGAACTATTATAATGTAAAGAGCGATTATGAACGGGCGGGGTGCGGGGTTAGTTATAAGCTGCTGGATTATTTTGACGATATGGCGGGGTTGTATGCGGCGGCTGACCTTGTGGTTGGACGCGGGGGTGCGGTTAGTGTTGCCGAGTTTGCGGCGGCTGGGCTGGGGGTTGTCTGTTTGCCGTATCCGTACCATAAGGATAAGCATCAGTATTTGAATGCGGGTGAGCTGGTTGCGGCTGGGGCGGCGGTGATCGTGGAGGACAGGCCCGATGCGCCGGCGAAGACGGCTAAGGAGTTGGGCGATGTGCTCGAAAAGATCATGGGGGATGAGGAAAAGCTGAAGGAGATGGCCGCGGCGGCGAGGGGTGCCGGGCGGGTTGATGCGGCGGAAAAGATCGCGATCAAAATCAAAGGCTGAAAAAAACGCAAAGGCAGAAGCGGCGGTTTCGGTTTGCCTGAATTGAGCATATAGCGTGTTCCTGGCTGTTATAAGGGGGTTCTGTAAAAACACTTGTAAGTATTTCTTTAATTTTCACGCCGGATTTGGTACACTGTTGTTTGTGTTTGCGCGGCGGTATGTCTATCGGGCAATTTGTTAAAATTATTTGGGCTATTAAGGCGAAGCTATGAACCGGGAAACTTCTATTCGTAAAATTTCTGTGTGCCTGTTTTTCTGTGTGACATTGCTGTGCGGGTATGTGTTTGCAGCCGATAGCGGTATTGATATTGACAAAAAACTCAGAGAGACCTTTCTTGCCGATTTCAACGGCGATGCTCTTAAGCGCGGGATATTGGATCTTTCCAAAAGTTTTCCGGAGGAATATACGGACGGCGAAAAATATCTTGAGCAAGTGGACGGTATCCTGGAGGATATCAAAAACGGCGGGGATATAAAAAAGATAATCGTGTCGGCGAAAAAGCTAAAACGTGAGGCGCTTTTGAGCAATCCGCTGATCGATTTCGATGAGCTGCTTTTTATTCGCCGTAAGAAGAACAAGCTCGGTCTGCCTTCGAACTGGAAGGTTAACAGCAGCATACCGTCTAAAGGGTATGACAATGAGATCGCGATCCTTTCTCCGTTTTCTGCCGATGGTGAAGTGACGACTTTGTATAAGCCGGAGGACGGCGCTTTTGTCGGTGATGTCGACCTGCACTTTGACGGGGATAAGATGCTGTTTTCGATGGCTGGCAGTAACGGGCGTTGGCAGGTGTGGGAGATGGGTATTGACGGTAAGGGTCTAACGCAGGTTACTCCGGGCAAGTATGACGACGTCGATAACTTCGACGGATGCTACCTGCCTGACGGTCGGGTTATATTTGTTTCGACGCGTCAGTTTCAGGGCGTTCCGTGTGTCACCGGTAACGATGACGTTGGCAACCTGTTCCTTTTGGACCGTAAGGACGACCATATTCGTCAGCTTTGCTATGATCAGGACCAGAACTGGCATCCTGCGATCCTTAATAACGGGAGGGTTTTGTTTACCCGATGGGAGTACAGCGATACGGCGCATTACTTTACGCGAATCCTTTTCCATATGAACCCCGACGGTACGGATCAGAAGGCTTATTACGGAAGCAACTCTTACTGGCCGAATTCGCTATTTTATGCAAGGCCCATTCCGGGTCATCCTACGCAGTTTATCGGTATCGTTTCGGGTCATCACGGGGTGGCTCGTATGGGCGAGCTTATTCTGTTCGATCCTGCCAGGGGCAGGCATGAGGCGGATGGTGTTATTCAGCGTATTCCGGGATTCGGTAAGAAGGTCAAACCTGTCGTTGCCGACAGGCTCGTAGATAAATCGTGGCCGAAGTTTCTGCATCCTTATCCTTTGAGCGATAAGTATTTTATCGTGTCGTGTAAGCCCCGTCCCCAATCGGAGTGGGGCATCTACCTTGTCGATGTGTTCGATAATATGACGCTGATAAAAGAGACGGCGGGTCATGCGTTGTTCGAGCCTTTGCCGATCAGAAAGATAGTTACTCCCGCTGTGATCGCTGACAGGGTAAACCTTGAGACGGATGAGTCAACTGTTTTGATAAGCGATGTTTATGAAGGTCCCGGGCTTGATGGTGTTCCTCGCGGTTCGGTGAAGAATCTCCGTCTTTATGAGCTTCATTTCGGTTACCGGAAGATGGGCGGGCATCAACACATCGCTCAGGAAGGGACCTGGGATGTTCGCCGGGTACTCGGTACTGTTCCGGTAAACGAAGACGGTTCTGCGGTGTTTAATGTTCCTTCTAACATGCCTATCGCGATCCAGTGCCTTGACGAGAAAGATGCGATGATCCAGGGAATGCAGAGCTGGTTTACGGCGATGCCCGGTGAGGTCGTATCCTGTACGGGGTGCCATGAAGATCAAAGCAGTACCGCGCTTACGCGAAGGACTGCGGCGGCTTTTCAGGTTCCTGCCGATATCGAGCCGTGGCACGGGCCTGCGCGTGGATTCAGTTTTAAGCGTGAGGTTCAGCCGGTGCTGGATAAGTACTGCGTTGGATGTCACAATGGTCAGAAGGAAGGTCGACCTGAATTTACGGCGAAGAAAGAAAAGGGCTGGGGTGGCTTTACTCCGTCGTACCTTGCGCTGCATCCGTATGTTCGGCGTCCGGGGCCCGAGAGCGATTACCACCTTGACAACCCGCTTGAGTATCATGTCAATACCAGCGAGTTGGTGCAGATGTTGAGGAAGGGCCATCACGGTGTTGAGATCGACGAGGAAGGATGGGAGAGGCTTATAACGTGGATCGATCTTAATGTTCCCGATCATGGGACGTGGGGCGAGCATAAAAAAATCGCAGCGAATTATCATCAGCGCAGGATCGAGATGCGGACGAAATATTCAGGCCGCAGCGAAGATCCTGAGAAGATATTTGCGGTTGACAGTGAGCCGGTTAAATTTGTTATGCCTTCAGGCAGAACTAAACCTAAAGCGGTCGAGGCGGGATGTGCGGGCTGGCCCTTTGATCGTGAAAAAGCGGAATCGATGCAGCGCAAGGTCAGCGATAATCCGAAGCGTGTTGTCGACCTCGGCGACGGTGTTACGATGGAGCTGGTAATGATCCCTTCGGGTAAATTTATCATGGGCAGCAATAAGGGCGCGATGGACGAGAGAGGGGCAGGACGTGAAGTGATCGAGGAACCATTCTGGATGGGCGCTTTTGAAGTTACTAATCAGCAATTCAAACAATTTAAGAAATCTCATGACAACGGTTTTCTGGATATGCAGCACAAGGATCATACAAATGCGGGGTATTTTGCCAGCGCGGACGATCATCCTGTTATTCGTGTTTCGTGGGCTGAGGCGGTGGAGTTTTGTAAATGGCTTGGCGAAAAGAGCGGTATGAAAATCAGTCTGCCGACCGAGGCGCAGTGGGAATGGGCGTGCAGGGCGGGGAGCGAGAAACCTTTTTATTATGGCGGAATGGATAGCGATTTTTCGAGGTATGCCAACGTTGCTGACAAATCGGTTTCCAAGCTGGCGGTTAGAGGCGTAAATCCCCAGCCGATCGCGAATCCAAGTCCGTATCAGGCGTTTGTTCCCAGGGACAATCGTTTTGACGACGGCTCGACGCTGATGAGCGTTATCGGTAAGTACAGCCCTAATGCGTGGGGTTTGTACGATATGCACGGCAATGTCGCGGAGTGGACACTTTCGAGTTATTTGCCGTATCCTTACGATGTTGAGGGCAGGGACGGGGCCGATCAAAGGCTGGATAAGGTTGCCAGAGGCGGTTCGTGGCGCGACAGGCCGAAGAGGTGTACATCGAGTTACCGGTTTGGGTACAGACCTTACCAGAAGGTGTTTAATGTTGGGTTTAGAATCGCAGCTGAAAGTAAGGGGCATTCTTCCGGGCAGGTTGTGTTAAAAAACTAAAGGGCAACTCTAATATTAAGGGAACCTCTAAAAATTCATTTTGGCGGACAAGCGAAGATTTTTGATTTTACTTTCAGGAGATGAAATGAGCAATATTGAGCGAATAGGTGTGTCACTGGAAAAAGAATTGCTTTCTGTTTTCGACCAGATAATCGAAGAGGACGGCTATACAAGTCGTTCTGAAGCTATTCGCGATCTGATCCGTGAACATATGTCCCGAAAACAATTATCTAATCCATCGGCTAAGGCTGTGGCCGGTTTATTCCTGATTTACGACCACCATGAAACAAAACTGCCTCAAAAACTGGTCGACCTTCAGCATAATAATTTGTTACAGGTAATTGCGTCGACACATGTGCATCTGGGCCATCATAATTGCCTTGAGGTTATAATACTTAAAGGCAAAGTGAAGGATGTCGAAAAACTGGGTAACAATATCGCCTCGTTAAAAGGTGTAAAACTTAGCCGGATGAATATGATGGCGACAGAAATATAGTTCGGGTGCTCCGATCCTGACGCCACTTTGGAGAGCAACGTCTGGCGTTGCGATCATTTTTAAGCGGTGTTGGTTCTAGCTCCAGTACGGTCCGAATGGGCCGAAGATATCGTATGGGTCGTATAGTCTCTGGGGATCATCTTCGGCAGGCAGGTCTGGTTCGTGTTTTGGTTTTTCGCGTTTCTTTTTCTTGTGTAAGTAGACCTTCCTTCCCAAATAGTGGCCGAGGTCGCGGCTTAGGTGGCCAGTCCCGTGCTTTTTTTCTGACTTTTCGGCTGTAGTACTCATTTTCTACTCCTTTCGCATAATTCCTACGGTTCGTCGCGTGCGGGAGTGCGTAAAGCAAATTGGCGGAGTATAATGAAACGAGCCCGAGTAACCTCATATCCGAGCTCGCTTTTGTTAAGGAGGAGTAAATTCTTTCTCTAAACAAGGGGAAAGCTCACTCCCAATTTCCCCAGGATTTCTTTTCCATAATTCCTACGGTAGTAAGGGGGCCTGGTTGGTGGTAAATGCGGCAAAAAAGCATAAGCGGTGGTTTCGTATTCGGCGAGGCCTTTTTTTATACAAAAGGAATTTCTAAATCCGGAACGTGAGGTTGGGTGGATGTTTGGGCATAAAAAAACCGGAGCCCCCCCCGGACTCCGATCTAGCATAACTCAAGGATGAATAAATTCTCTCTTTAAGGGCATCGCTCAAAAGCACTTATTCGAGCTGCCCTTTTAAACAAGGGGAAAGCTCACTCCAATACCTCCCCAGCTTTTTCCTTGTGTAGGTTCTACGGCGAAGAAAGCCCGTTGTTCTGTGAAAAAATTGAGTGCCCCTGGAATTTGCATAAAGAGGCAAGTTTTGTTTGCAGCTTGACCGATTTGATTTTCCGCATATAATCAGGTCGCTTCTCGACGGAGCAGGTGCATTAGTCAAACTGACCGGTCGGCCAGTTTGAAAATGCAAAAATTAAAGATTAAAAATCAAAATTGAGGATTCGGCTTGTCAGCCGAGGCTACATTTAACATTCTTGTCTATACATGATTTGTTGGTGTTTGATTTGTGTCTGGGCAAACTTGAGGGTTTTTTATGTTTAAGTTTTGGTTTAATAAAATTGTTTATGAGATGATCCGTGATTTTTTGCTGGTCACATTCGTCATTTTGTTTCGTATGCGCGGATACGGTCTTAAAAACGTCCCTTCCAAGGGTCCCGTGATATTTCTTAGTAATCACCAGAGTTTT
>DAOVIC010000115.1 GCA_030671565.1 Anaerohalosphaeraceae bacterium | reverse complement strand
CATGCTCCCAAGAACCACGATAGCGCCGAATTCGCTAAGACACCTCGCAGTCTCCTCCGCACGGTCCAGTTTCACAACCTGCTTGGCAAGCTCTTTAAGCACCTCGTCCGCAAGCGCCTTCGACGGCGTCGCAAGTATCCCGGCCCCCGGATTGTGTTCCGCCTGGCTGAGCATATCCGCCGCAACCCACGCCGCCTTCGCGCTGTCATCGGCAACGATCAAAACATCGCTCGGCCCGGCGAACGATACCGTATCCACCAAACCAAAGCACTCACGAATTGCAAGCTGAACATAATCCCCGCCCGGCCCGACGATCTTGTCGACCTTTTCGATCGTTTCGGTTCCCCACGCCACAGCCGCCACCGCCTGTGCACCGCTCATCCGATACACTTCGTCAATTCCCAGCTCCCAGCAGACCCCAAGGATCACCGGATGGATCGAACCCCCATAACGCGGCGCAGAAATTGCCGCAATTTCCTCGACCCCGGCAACTATCGCAGGCACCGCCGTCATAATTACAGAACTCGGAAGCGGCGCAGAAGCGCCCGGAATACACAAACAAACCCTCTTAAGCGGACTGTACCGTATTCCCGGGCAACTGTTTTTGTCACCGATAAAAATCTCTGACTGGTACTTCTTAACATTGGCGATCGCTTTGCGAATGGACCCCATCAACTCAGGCTCAATATCCGCATGGGCTTTTTTCATATCCGCCTCGGGCACCCTCAACTGACCTGCCGTCAGCTTTACCCCGTCGAATTTTTCGGTATATTTAATAACTGCCGAATCGCCGTTACACGCAACGTCCTCTACCACACCCCGCACACGTTCGATGATCTCCCCATGACTCCGGATATAGTCGCCCATGGAGTGTTCGTTGCGAAGCTGCTGCATCTTTTCTTCGAAGTCGCTTACAGACTCTGCGATCACTATGTCGTCGAATTTCCAGGCCACGTATTACTCCTGTCCAAAACACTGCCAAATTACTTTACTATGAAATATTAATAACTCAGTTTGAGCGACTTACCTCGCGAAGTTCCCATTGCTGAATGTTCTAACCGCATGTTGAAGCAGCAGGTAGTTCTCGCCTTTGTATTTCGTCACAGTCCCCGCCACTTTATACCTTTGCCTTCCAAACGAACTTGCGATTCGTTCCTGAGTATTTTGCAAAGCCTGGCACGGAAGAAGCCGAAAGCTCAACCCGTTGATCTTTCTCCCGAACGAGTTCAACGCGAATACCGTGTGTTCGGATTCCATTTCAAGAAACCCGCTTCTTCCAATAAGAAGAAAATCGCCTTCGACAGGCAGTGTTTTCCGCCATTTTTCCAGATTCACCCGGCGTTTGGGTTTTAGCTTTTCCATAATATCCGCCGGTATAATAGCGTCCTCGTCCGTCTCTCGCTTAGGTTCGTCGCTCTTAAGTTTCTCACGGGCACCGGCAGGAATGATCGATTCTTTGATCTTGTTTTCGTCTTGCTGCAGTTGCGTTGCTTTTCCGCTGTCCCGTCCGCTTTCGATTTCTGCCACAGGAATAAAATATGCCGGGAAAAGAAAATTACGGTATGCAGGCAGTTCGATTCCGGATTCGGAGTCGATATCTTTCTTGCGGATAGTACCGCGTTTGCTGTATGTCGTAACTGTACCCCATATCCTCACCGGAATGACGCCATCGGTTTTTAGATTTTTCTCTGCTTCGAAGACGATCTTTTCAAGCGTACTGGAAGCAAGCAGTTCGATGCTTTCCGTTTTCCGCAGAACATTTAGATTGTCTGTAACCAACGCATCCGGCGTGAACACCCACTTGTCATCGCCGGCAGCTTTTCGGACAGTTCCGTTAATACCGTTAAACACAAAACCTTCCCGAAGAAGCGAAGTAGGGTACTTCGGCGCCGATGTCGTGTCAATCGCCGCACTAGCCGCACACACAAGCATCGCAAAGCAGATCATAATTATTAATGTTCTATTCATATCCGACCTCATAATCGAGAAGTTTTATTCTTCTGAAAAAGCGCCCTGCAATATCTGCACAAGTTCTTCGGTATCCTTTGCTGTCTGGATACACCCCAGGCAATCCGGATTGGTCTTTCCCATAAGAGCAACCAAGTCTTGCCAGTAACTGCCCATCAGGATGATTGGTTTTTCATTCGGAAGGAATTTTTTATTCTTCAGCTCCCATACGCTCGCAAGTTCCAAAAGTGTACCCGTCGCTCCCGGAAGTACCACGTAGGCGTCGGCCATATCGATCAAAAGTTTCACCCTTTGATCAAGCGAATGGCTGATGACCTCTTCGGTTACATAAGTGTTGGCCCTGCTTTTCCCGAATTCCGAGCAAATCACGCCGATAATATTCCCCTTCGCCCTCGCTGCCCCTTTTGCACTTGCAAGCATGGTCCCGTTATAACCGCCGTTGGCGATGGCATATCCCTGTTCGGCGATGGCGTACCCCACCTCTTCGCCCAGTTTAAAGTCCTCCGATTCTTTCTCAGCCTTCCCGCTGCCGAAAATGCTCACGATTTTCTCACTGTTTGCCATTACTTACCCGCTGCCTTCTTAGTATAGTTTAATAACCCATCTGCCAACAGAATATCTCTGTCCCGACCCGACAGCTTCAAGCTGCCGACAAATTCGCTGCCCTTAGTCAAATTCTTAACTTTTACACTTTCACTGCCTTTGATCGCATCACGCAAACGCGAGATCTGCAGTTCGTCGTTCTGCTCGATATTGTCATAATCCTTTTCATCGGCAAATTCGATCGGAACTATTGCAAAGTTTATAAGATTCGCCTTATGTATCCTCTCGATTGACTTTGCGATCACCGCCCGAACACCAAGATACATCGGGCACAACGCCGCATGTTCCCGGCTGGACCCCTGTCCATAGCTTTCGGACGCTACAACGATCCCAGCCGTCCCCTTACTTTTAAGTTCCAGACCTCTTTCCGCAAACGAAGGTTTTCCTTCCTCGGTAAAGCAGTTAAACACAACTTTCGCGTACTCCGGAACATTCGAGCGATATTTCAAAAACGCACCCGCCGGCATAATATGATCCGTCGTTATCTTATCGGCGCACTTGAGCAGAACCTGTCCGCAAAGCTCATCGGCAACCGCCTTCGGAGATTCAGGAACAATGATCGTCGGCCCACGCAAAACCTCCGCCTCTTTGGCATCCTTTTCGCCGAGCGGCTCTACGATCATACTGTCATCGATAAGAAATTCATCTGGAAGCGCTATCTTCGGATAATCGATCGACAGGCTGGTAGGATCGGTAAATTCACCGGTCAAAGCACAGGCGATAGCAGTTTCCGGACTCACAAGAAAAGCCTGATCACCGGTCGTACCCGTCCTGCCCGCAAAATTCCTGTTAAACGTCCGCACGCTCACAACCCCGTCAGCCGGAGAAAAACCCTGACCGATACAAGGTCCGCATCCGGATTCAAGTATCCTCGCGCCCGCAGCGATAATGTCGCCAAGGGCTCCGTTCCTCGACATCATCTCCATTACCTGCCGACTTCCCGGAGCTATCGCAAACTCGACCATAGGGTCGATCTTGCGCCCTTTAAGAACGCTGGCCACCATCATCAGGTCAGCATAGCTCGAGTTCGTACAACTGCCGACAACAACCTGGTTAATAGTGGTCCCAGCCATCTCGCTGACAGTTTTAATATTATCCGGCGAAGAAGGACACGCTGCCATCGGCTCAAGCTCGGACAGGTTTATCTCGATAACACGGTCGTATTCTGCGCCATCGTCCACGCAAAGTTCTTCAAACGCATCGCCGCGTCCCTGCGCTTCAAGAAATGCCCGCGTATTTTCATCGCTCCCAAAAACGCTCGTCGTTACACCAAGCTCAGCACCCATATTAGTAATAGTCGCACGCTGCGGAACAGAAAGCGAGCCGACACCATCCCCGAAGTACTCCACAACACACCCGACATTCCCCTTCGTCGACAGAATACTCAGCAGTTTCAAAATAACATCTTTGCTCGCAACCCAGTCCCTAAGCTCCCCGCTAAGTTTCACACCGATAACCTTAGGAGCCGTCAGATAAAACGCGCCGCCCCCCATAGCAACCGCAACATCCATCCCGCCTGCCCCCATCGCAAGCATACCGATACCGCCGCCGGTCGGAGTATGCGAATCACTTCCCAGAAGTGTCGCCCCGGGCCTGCCGAATCTCTCAAGATGAACCTGGTGACAGATACCGTTACCCGCACGCGAGTGGTATGCACCGGCTTTGGTGGCGACGGTTTGCAGATAAAGATGATCGTTATGGTTTTCGGGCCCGAACTGGCTCATATTATGATCGATATAGCTAACCGAAACATCCGTCCTCGTACGTCCAAGCCCCATAGACTCAAACAGCAAAAAAGCAGTCGTCCCCGTTGCATCCTGCGTAAGGGTCTGGTCGATCCGAATAGCGATAGACTCCCCAGCCGCCAGTTTCCCCTCGACCAGATGTCTTTCAAGTATTTTATAAGTAAGCGTACTTGCCATGATAGTTCCTAATGCTAATGCGTTTTTAAGTCCGTAAAATGAATTCTCAGAGAATTCAGGAATTCTACCACAAAAAATCCACCCAAACCACGCTATTTTGCCCAAATCCACGATATTTAGAGTTGACCTATACACCTTTTGGCCGATTAAAAGCATATAAAGACTTAACTTACGTTGACAGCGGCATTTACGCAACAATAGACATTAAATAACGTAATAGTCGTCAAAAAAATTGACTTGTCCCGTCGAAATCAATATACTTGGACAAGCAGTAGATACAAATGAAAGGCCCAGGAACTGTTTGTGGAAGAACCTGAAAACAATAAAGTAAACAAAAAACCAGAATCAGACCTGTTCGCAAGGAGCGTAAAAGGCGGCTTATGGGTGTTCGCCATCAGGATACTTACCCAGGTCCTCTCGGTCGGCAGATATATTATTTTGATGAATTTCCTTGCCGTCTCGGACATGGGCCTCCTTGGTGTTGCCCTCTTGCTGATGCAGACATTGAACACTTTCACAGATACAGGCTTCAACGCCGCTTTGATCCAAAAAAACAAAAGCCTCACTTCCTACCTGAACACTGCATGGACCGTAGGCATTATAAGGGCTTTTGTCCTATTTATGATCCTGTATACATCGGCCCCATACTTAGCAACCTGGAAGGTTCCACTTGAGAAGGTATCACTGACCGTTTGGGTAATTCGCGTCTCAGGCCTTTCCTTTTTTGTCAGTGCTCTGAGTAATTCCGGAACTATACATTTCCGAAAAGAGCTTCAGTTCAATAAGCAGTTTGTGATGGATGTAATCCCCACATTTATCAGCATCGCAATTACGATTATTCTGGTATTTATATACAAGAGCGTCTGGTCGCTCGTACTCGGCAGGTTATCAGCCAGTATAGCCAAATGCACGATTAGTTATATAATACACCCATTCAGACCGAGACTAAGCCTTGATCTGGAAAAAGCAAAAGAGCTATGGGTATTCGGAAAATGGGTATTCGGCGCAGCCATCGTGGGTTTTCTTTTAACGCAGGGAGATGATTTCTTTGTCTGGGGGTATTTAGGATATACGGCCCTCGGCCTTTACCAGGCCGCATACAAATTCTCAAACATACCGGCAACCGAGATCACACACGTAATATCACAGGTGACATTCCCGGCATACTCCAAACTCCAAAACGACATCCCAAGACTTCGGGAAGCTTACCTGAAAGTACTAAAAATGTCAGCCTCGCTTTCCATCCCAATCGCAGGTCTGATCTTTATCCTGACACCGGAATTCGTGAAACTCT
>DAOVIC010000021.1 GCA_030671565.1 Anaerohalosphaeraceae bacterium | reverse complement strand
AAGATCTTCCATACAATGAGATGCAAGCTCAGCAACATCGTCAGTATTCAAATAACGAGCCGGAATGATCTCATCGGTATTAATATGATCACGCTTATAAACATGCGCCTTAGACATTTCTTTATTCCTTTATTTGCAGCTGTTTAATTTTTTCTTCAATTGCAATATTGATTATTTGTTGATCTTTGCCTTTTTCTTCAATCGCATAATCAATATATTTTTTTGTAGTTCTTATCCATATATAAATCGTATATGCCAGCATCCCTAGTAGGGATATTACCGCAATAACTCCCTTTGGGTTGGCCTTTATATCATTTTTAATAAGCAGAGTTAGTATTACTAAAAGAAAGGTACCGAATCCAGCTTTTATCAAATAATCTTTATAGCTTTTTTCCTGCTTCATTTTCAACTTCCTTTGTAATTAAAGGTAGTTCCTCGGATCGACCAGTTTTCCTTCTATCGCGCTTGCCGCCGCTGTTGCTGCGCTTGCCAGATATACACTGCTCTTTGGCGAGCCCATTCTTCCTACGAAGTTTCTGTTTGTTGAGCTTACGCATTTTTCGCCGGCTGCGAGGATTCCCATAAATCCGCCCAGGCAAGCTCCGCATGTCGGCGCAGAAAATACGCATCCCGCATCGTAGAATATTTCCGCCAACCCTTCGTCGATGCATGCCTTCCAGATGTCCGGCGTCGCCGGTACCACGATAGTACGGATAGCGACCTTTTTGCCTTTCATTATCTCGGCTGCGATTCGCATATCTTCAATACGCCCGTTGGTACAGCTTCCGATATACGACTGATCCATCGCTTCGCCTTCGCAAACGCTGATCGGCTCGCCGTTACTCGGCAGGCTCGGCTTTGCGATCATCGGCTCAAGCGCGCTGCAGTCGATCTCGATAGTCTCGACATATTCCGCATCCGCATCGCTTTCCAGAACGACGTAATCTTTCTTGTCCTTCAAATGCTCGTCGAGGTACTGTTTTGTTATCTCGTCAAAACCGATGACACCGTTCTTGCCGCCCGCTTCGATCGCCATATTCGTTATCGTCATCCGAGCTTCCATCGACATATGCTTCAGCGCAGGTCCGACAAACTCCATCGCTCTGTAGAGCGCACCGTCGGTACCTACAAGCCGTATCGCTTCGAGTATCACATCTTTGCTGTATACCCCGGCTTGAAGGTTGCCGTTAAGAACGAACTTCATCGATTCGGGAACCTTAAACCAAAGCTGTCCGGTTGCGATCGCAGCGGCAAGGTCAGTCGAACCGATACCGGTACTGAACGCACCAAACGCGCCATACGTACAGGTATGCGAATCTCCGCCGACAATAACTTCGCTCGGCCGAATATGTCCCTGCTCCGGAAGCAACGCATGACAAACACCGGCCTTGCCGACCGGGTAATAATGCTTGATCCCTTTTTCCTTCGCCCACGTATCGAGCCGCTTATGAAGCTCTGCGCTTTTAATATCCTTCGCCGGTTGAAAGTGATCGGGAGTAACCACGATCTTTTCCGTATCGAAAACCTTATCGATACCATTTTCCTTAAGCATCGAGATCGCAGGCGGCGTAGTAACATCATGGCACATCACAATATCGATGTTAGCATTAACAAGATCGCCCGGCTTAACCGTGTCCTGGCCGGTCGCCCTGGCAAATATTTTTTCAGTAATAGTCATACCCATTTTAAAATCCTTATATCTTTTTAAATCCGCGTAATCGACGGTTAATTTTTTACATTTCGAGTTTTGGCTCGGTATCGTTATTCGCTGCCGTTACCATTCTGTTTATCGCATCGATATACGCCTTGGCACTTGCTTCGATGATGTCCGTCGATACTCCGCGTCCGAGGAAAGCCCGGTCGTTATCGTCACTTATCCGAACGGTCGCTTCGCCGAGTGCGTCTTTGCCTTCGGTTACTGCGCGGATAGAATACTTTTCGATCTTCGGCGAAAGCCCGGTCGCCTCTCTTATCGCCTGGTACGCCGCATCAACGGGACCATCGCCTGTAGTTGCTCCCTGCTGCAAACCGTCTTTGGTGGATATCTTTACACTGGCGGTCGGCTCTACGCCGGTCCCGCATGACACGTGCAGATAGTCGAGTTCATAAACGTTTTCTATAACTCTAACTTCGTCGCCGATGATCGCGACAAGGTCATCGTCGAAGACTTCCTTTTTCTTATCGGCAACAACAAGGAACCGCTGATACACATGTTCAAGCTCTTCCTTGCTGAGCGTATAACCCAATTCTTCAAGCCGATGACGAACGCCATGCCTTCCGGTACGCGCCGTCAGTACGACCTTGCTCTTTGGCGAACCGACATCTTCCGGTTTCATAATTTCGTAGGTTTCGCGCTGCTTCAAAAAACCGTCAACATGGATCCCGGAACTGTGCGCAAACGCGTTGCTTCCAACGATGGCTTTGTTTGCAGCCACTTCAAAACCCAGCGACTCGGCAACCATCCGGCTTGTGCGATAAAAGTGTCTGCTGTTAATTTCCGTATCGATACCGAAAAAGTCCTTGCGGGTTCTGATCGCCATCACAACTTCTTCCATCGCCGCATTGCCCGCACGTTCGCCGACGCCGTTGATGGTACACTCAACCTGGCGGGCACCGTTAAGGACCGCCGCAAGCGAATTCGCCACAGCCATTCCGAGATCGTCGTGGCAGTGTGCGCTGATCGTCGCTTTTTTTATGTTGGGCACCTGTTCGGTAATACCTTTTATAAGCCTGCCGAACTCCTCAGGGATCGCATATCCGGTAGTGTCCGGAATATTGAGTACGGTAGCCCCGGCATCGATCACGGCTTCGAGGATCCGGTACAGGTATTCCGGTTCCGCCCGCCCCGAGTCTTCGCCGTAAAATTCTACGTCGTCGGTGTACTGGCGGGCACGTTTTATCGCTGCGACCGCCATCTCTATGGTACGTTCTTTTTTCTCTTCGAGCGTCTTGCCGTATTTGTCGTCGCTGAATTTTCCCGCGATATGTATGTCAGAGACACCCAAACCGGTGTGAATTCGGCTTTTTTTGGCGTTTTTGAGAGCCTTACCGCATGCGTCGATGTCTGCAAAGACCGCCCGCGAAAGCCCGCAGATCGTCGGACCCTGAATTTCCTGACAAAGCAGCTGAACAGCTTCAAAGTCCTTTGGCGAAGATACGGGAAAACCGGCTTCGATCACATCTACACCTAAACGAGCTAATTGACGGGCTATTTCCAGCTTTTCACGCACGCCAAGCCTGCTTCCGGCGGCTTGCTCACCGTCACGGAGCGTTGTGTCGAATATTATAACTTTTTCAGCAGACATCGTTATGTTCTCCCAGGTTTTGTGTATTATCACGCAGAAAGCACAAATTTTCTATATTAAAGTGAAACAGATCGACCATTACTAAGAAAAAAAGGGGGCAGGTGCGCCTAAAGGCGCAAAAGTAGGCCGAGGAGATGGGCCTTTATTGAGCTAATTGTGGTTTTTCTGGTCATAACGCGGACATTATAGTCGAATTTCGTTAAAATGCAAGAGAAAAAGAAACAGAAATCGCACACCTCAGCCGGCTCTTATTTTGGAGTTTCGGATTTTTCAGCTGGGGTTTCTTTTCTCAGGGCTTTTAAGGGGCGGGATTTTTTTGCGTTCGGGATCCATCTCTTCCACATTCTTTCAAAGTTGCCAAAACCCTTGGGAAAGTGGGCCTCTATTGTAGCGATGGAGTTTGCACGATATTCGTGGAGTTTAAATTCCCAAAGCAATTGCTTTATGATATTTTCGGTTTTGCTCGAGGACATCAGGAAATAGACAAGCGAATAGCCGATCGTGTACGCTGAGTTCGGGTCTTTTTCCCGCAGTTTGATCCACTCTTCCTGCGAGAGCGCCAGATAATCGCCGAGCGAAATTGGAAACCCGTTCTTTAGCCAGTGCTTTATCCATTGGTGACGGTTGCGATCGAGGTTGATGCGTTTTCTCTGCCCGATGACGTTTAAATTTTCAAAGTACACCGAAAGCCCCTCGTTGATCCAAAACGGTGACCACGGGATCTGCTGGGCGAGGATCATATGATTTGCTTCGTGAAAAAGCGTCGTCAGCATCTGTTCGAGGTCTTCGCCTTTGTATACGACGGTTTCCTGTTGGAACGGTGAGAAGTAGCCCGACTGAGAGAAGATCTTGCCGACGTGTGCTTTCTGGTAGGCCAGGAATAGTTTATGGTCGTCGAAGAGTACGATTTGAACTTTGAAATTCTCCGGGAATTCGAAACCGAACGTATCCGTGTATGTCTGATATATCTTTGTGATCCCGAACACGATGGCATTTTTTACCGGGTTTGTAAGTTCGATGTCCTGCAGCCTGAACTGACAAATGCCGGATTCGAGACGCTGGAACTGGATGTCGGGCGCAGGCGTCCGCGGCCGCTCGGGCCCTGCCATAACACTTGCCGCCAAAGCCAGCATCAAAAAAAGAAGGACAATACTCGATCCCCCGCGATATTTTTGTTTAGTAGCCATCTGTATTTATGATAGCAGGTGGAGCCTTTTTAGTCAAATCGACCCGGCTTCGCCCAGCGAGGCGTGTAACAAAAAAATGGCACACACCTTACGAATATGGTACAATTGCCTAAAATAACAGGGTTTTTGAAAGGGAAATACTGTGATGATGAAAAAAATGCGAGCGATAATGGTAGTTCTGATCTGTGTGTTGTTGTCAGCTACGGCGTGTACCGGTTCTGCGAAAAAGACGGGCGGCGGCCTGCTTGATAAGAATACCGGCTCGTCCGGTCATAAGAATAAAGCTAAAAAAGATGGAACATTTGTCCCTGACAAGCTGGTCACTTACAAAACAGTCGCAGGCAAGGATGGCGAAAAAGTCGAGCTTAAACTGCACGTGTTCAACCCGAAGGATCACAAAGCGACCGACAAAAGACCGGCGATCGTGTTTTTCTTTGGGGGCGGCTGGGTTTCAGGATCGCCGGAACAGTTCTATTCGCAAAGCGATTACCTGGCGTCTCGCGGGATGGTTGCTATTTGTGCCGAGTACCGCATAAAGAAAAAGCACGGCACATCGCCGCAGGAATGCGTCAAGGACGGAAAGTCGGCGATACGGTGGGTTCGCAGGCATGCCCGTAAGATGGGGATCGATCCGGAAAAACTGGCAGCCGGCGGAGGCTCGGCAGGCGGACACGTCGCTGCCGCGTGCGGGACGCTGAAGGGATTAAATGAAGACGGGGAAGACACCTCGGTCAGCAGTCGTCCAAACGCACTGGTGCTGTTTAACCCTGTGGTTGATACCGGCCCCGGAAGTCACGCTTACGAAAGGGTCAAGGAATACTTCGGGCAGTTCTCGCCGATGCATAATATTGACAAGGATACGCCGCCAACAATTCTTTTTCTTGGGACCAAAGATAAATTGATCCCTGTTGCCAGCGTGGAAAAATATAAGAAACTGATGGAAAACGCCGGCGGCCGCTGCGACTTGCATCTGTATAAGGATCAGAAGCATGGTTTTTTCAACGGGGCGAAGTATTACGAAACATTACTTGAAGCCGACAGGTTTTTAATCTCATGCGGATACCTCAGCGGCGAGCCGACTTTGCAAAGACAAAAGGAATCTAAATACCGGTAACCGCCGCCCGAAGGCTGGAAGCGAAAGCTGCATTATACGGCGATATACGGAAAAATGTTGAAAATGGAGGGGCCGGGGGTTATTCTGTGTGTTTCCTGGGAAAATGTACGTTTTTTGGGGCGTATGATACAGAAGCGAAAGCTTGAAATCCGCCCCTGATTACTCGGCTGAAAGGTAATTAAAATGAGTAATAATGGCAGCGTTTACGTAAGCCCGCTCGTTGAGCGCAATGCTTCGCGCCAGATGAGCGAATTGTTTGGTAATTTGAAAAAGTTTGGCACCTGGCGCAGATTGTGGCTTGAACTTGCCCGTGCCGAAAAGAAACTCGGCCTCGACATCAAGCAGACCCAGATCAACGAGATGCAAAAGCACCTCGATGACATCGATCTGAAAAAAGCCGCCCGCTACGAAAAGAAATTCCGCCACGACGTAATGGCACACGTACACACCTTCGGCGACGCAGCCCCCAAAGCCGCCCCGATCATCCACCTCGGCGCAACAAGCTGCTACGTAGGCGACAACGCCGACCTCATCATTATGCGCGAGGGCCTGGAGATCATCGCCGCCAAAGTCGCATGCGTAATAGACCGTCTCGGCAAGTTCGCAAAAAAACACAAAAAAATGCCCGCCCTCGGATTCACACATTACCAGCCCGCACAACTTACCACCGTCGGCAAACGTGCCTGCCTCTGGGCCTACGAATTCGCCCTGGACCTGAAGGACATCGAGCACCGCATAGAAACAATGACCTTTCGCGGCGTAAAAGGAACAACAGGCACGCAGGCATCTTTCCTGGAACTGTTCGCCGGAAACCACAGCAAGGTAAAACGCCTCGACACAATGGTCTCCAAAGCGTTCGGCTTTAAAAACCGATGCACCGTCACCGGCCAAACCTACCAGCGAAAAACCGATACACAAGTAGTAAACGCCCTGGCAGGCATCGCGCAATCGGCACACAAACTCTGCAACGACATTCGCCTGCTCGCCAACCTCAAAGAAATGGAAGAACCATTCGAAAAGTCCCAGATAGGCTCTTCCGCAATGGCGTACAAGCGAAACCCGATGCGAAGCGAACGCGTCACCGGCCTGGCGAGACTGGTTCTCTCCCTCGCAACAAGCCCGCCCATGACAGCATCCGAGCAATGGTTCGAACGAACCCTCGACGATTCGGCAAACAGGCGCATAGTACTCGCCGAGTCGTTCCTCGCCGTCGACGGAATACTCGAGATCCTGATCAACGTAACCGCCGGCCTCGTAGTATACCCAAAGGTCGTCGCAGCCAGAGTAAATTCCGAACTGCCCTTCATGGCAACGGAAAACATAATGATGGCCGGAGTCCAGGCCGGCGGAAACCGGCAGCAGCTGCACGAACTGATACGCGTGTACTCCCATCAGGCAGCCGCCCAGGTAAAACAAAAAGGCCTCGGCAACGACCTGATAGAAAGACTAAAAGGCGACAAGGCGTTTGCAAAGGTAGACTTCACCAAAGTCCTTAACGCCAAAAGCTACGTAGGCCGGGCACCGGAACAGGTAGACGAATTCATAACAGAAGAAGTAACACCGGTACGAAGAAAATACAGAAAGCAGTTAACAAGAACAGTAGATCTAAAAGTTTAAAAAACAGAAAAGGATTTTTGATGACAAGAGAAGAACTTATCAGTCGGGTAAAAGAAACTTCGTACCTCGAAGGCGATTTCACTTTACGAAGCGGCAAAAAAAGCAAGTACTACATGGACAAATACCTGTTCGAAACCTGCCCCGACATTTTGCGTGCCCTCGGCGAGACATTCGCAAAGCATGTTACCGACGATGTAACTTTGATCGCAGGCGCAGAACTCGGCGGAGTTGCCCTGGCAGCGTCTACAGCCATGGCCGCCGAAAAAAACTGGATCATCGTACGTAACAGCAAAAAGGGCTACGGCACCGGCAAGATGGTCGAAGGCGTCCTGAAAGAAGACGACGTCGTTCTCATCGTCGAAGACATAGCAACAACAGGCGGCCAGGTCATCGAAGCGGCCAGGATCATCACCGATGCAGGTGCAAAAGTTAAAGAGATCGTTTGCGTTATCGACCGCAAGCAAGGCGCACAGGAAAACATTTCCGAAGCCGGCTTTGCCTTCGACAGCATCATGACCAAAGAAGACCTCGGCATAGTGGACTAGACACCATGAGTGTATTCGAAACCGTTATGCTGATTTGTTTCGGCGCCGCCTGGCCGGCGAGTATTTACCGTTCGTATGTCTCGCGAACAACCGCCGGAAAGAGTATCGTGTTTCTCGCGGTAGTATTCGTCGGATACCTGGCAGGCATAGGGCACAAAGTTACACACAACCTCGACGCGGTCACCTTGCTTTATGCATTAAACGCGGTTATGGTTTTCATAGACATAATGCTTTATGGCCGTAATCGCCGAATTGAGAAATTGAGCACTTTGAATAACTTATAATTTAACCGTTACGTATGACCTAACCTGCCGGCAAACGTTTTTTTGCCGCAGGCGAACAGTTTTTCAGAACCCCAATTAAAAATATCGTCTTTTTCGGAATATTTTGAATGGATCAGATCAAACTGCTTTGTGATATCGGTGAACTGAATCACCTTTTTCGTGACAGTGCAAGCGTCGAGAGCATTCTCCATGAGATCGTCGAGCTTGTAAGCGAGCACATCCGCGCCGAAGTTTGTACGATCTGGCTTTACGACGAGGATTCCGACGAGCTTGTCGTTCGCGCGACCAAGGGCCTTAGCGAAGAGTCTATCGGTCATGTCAAGATGCGTCTTGGCGAGGGTCTCGCCGGCAGAGTTCTCAAGGAACTTCGACCGATCGTCGTTTCCCAGGCCAGCAAGCATCCTGATTATAAACTTTTCATCGGCACCGGCGAAGAGCAGTTCGATAATTTCCTTGCAGTTCCCATCAGCCGCGGAATAAACCGCATCGGGGTCCTCGTTCTTCGCCGAAAAAAGAGAAAGCGTTTTGCCGAAGAGGATATCCTCGCATGCAAAGCCGTCGCCTCCCAGCTTGCCAATGTCATCGAGAACGCCAAGTTCGTGATGGCGATGCACGCCCCCGCCGAAAAAAAGCATGAGACTACGGCGATTTCCGACGAGCTGTCTTTTGTTCGCGGCAACGTAGCCAGCGAAGGATTTGCGATCGGCCCTGCGGTGATCGCAGATAAGGACAAAAGTTTTTCGCGTCTTTTGAAAAAGCGTTTCGTAGGTTCTTACGGACCAGAGGATTTCGAACGGGCGGTTGTGACGACAGAGGTTCAGCTTCAGGAATTGCAGAGCCGTGTCGAGAAAAAGCTTAGCGACGCGGCCTCTTTGATATTCGCTTCGCATCTTATGATACTGAAGGATAAGGAGTTCGTAGGCGCGATGGCCCGGAATATCGACAGCGGGACGAATGCTGCCGACGCCATACTCGATATCGCCAAGTCTTACATCGATATTTTCTCCGGCTCCGACCATGCCTACGTCCGAGAAAAGGTCCAGGACGTCGAGGACCTCGTGCTTCGGTTGATAGGTAATCTCACGGGGCGCAGTGAAGACACGATCGAATATATCGGAGGGGTTGTTGTTGCACGCGAGTTGTTCCCTTCCGATCTTTTGCAGATGAGTTCCGAAAGAGTTGAGGGCATAGTCCTGGTAAGCGGCGGAGTGACGAGCCACCTTTCAATACTTGCCAGGTCCCTGGAGATACCGATCGTTATCGCCAATGAGCCCAGGCTCCTTGGGGTTGACAACGGTACGACTATCCTGATCGATGCCGAGCTTGGCAATGTGTATGTCGCCCCTTCGACAAAGGTAGTCGATAGTTTTAAAAAGCGAAACGAAGCTCGTCAGGTGGCGCGGCAGGAGGATCTGCGGTACGTTACCAGTGAAACTTATACTCGTGACAATATTCGCGTAGATCTTGCTGCCAACATCAATCTGCTAAGCGATGTTAAGCTGGCCTGCGAGATGAAGTGTAAGGGTGTAGGGCTTTACCGAACCGAGTTTCCATTTATCATCCGGCAGGATTTCCCTTCTGAAGAGGAACAGTACGACACTTACCGCAGGCTTGTCGAGTCGACGAAGGGCAAAGAGGTTGTCTTTCGTACCCTTGACATCGGCGGCGACAAGGCGCTTTCTTATTACAAGGGCGCACACGAGCAGAACCCGGGTATGGGTATGCGGAGCATTCGGTTTTCGCTCGGCAATAAGGAGGTTTTCCAGACGCAGCTTCGCGCGATATTGCGCGCCGGTCTCGAAGCAAATATCGGCATAATGTTCCCCATGGTTTCATCGCTTGAAGAGTTTGGCGAGGCCAGAGAGGTTATCAGGTTGTCTTCCCAGGCCCTGACCCGTGAAGGCGTAAAGCATAACACCAGGCCCAGGATCGGTATGATGGTCGAGCTCCCTTCGGTGGTCGCCCTTGCCGATGAGTTTGCCAAAGAGGTGGATTTCTTCTCTATCGGAACCAACGATTTCATACAGTTCATGCTCGGAGTCGACCGGACCAATGAGAATGTCGCCGGTTTTTACATGCCCTACCATCCCTCCGTACTCCGCGGTATCGCCAAGGTAGTTGCCGCCGCCGAAAAAGCCGGCAAACCGGTTTCGGTTTGCGGAGACATGGCACACGACGAATGCTACCTGGCATTTTTACTTGGCGTAGGAATAAGAACCCTAAGCGTAGAAGCAGGCTACATCGCCCGAATCCAGCGAGCCGTCGCCGGCATAGATATCATGGAAGCACGCAAGCTCGCCGCCAACGTCCTCGAAAAGAGCGACATCCGAAGCATAGAAAAATTGCTCCGAATATCGGCATCGACTTTTATTCAGGATAGCACCTTTGAACAAGAGTAGGGCAGGCAACACGGTCCCCCCTCCGGCAAGGCTACTTAAGGCCTGTTGCCAGCTGGATTATTTTTTTCGCTGTCGTCTGTTTTGATTTGTCTGACAAAGTCGCCCAGCCGCCATCTTTGGTCTTGATGTGTACCGTTGATCTGTTTGCGTCTATTGCCGCAGGCAGGTTTGCTATTATCATATCGAGATTTTTGTTCTGCAGTTTTTTCTCGGCGTTTTTTTTCAGGTTCGTATCTTCCATCGCAAAACCTGCGATGATCTGATTTTTCTTCTTGTGCCCCCCTGCCCATTTCAATATGTCCTGAGTTGGTTTTAGCTTCAAAGTCAACTCGATGTTTTCTTTTTTGATTTTTCTTTTCGATTCTTTAGCAGGCTTGTAGTCCGAAACCGCCGCAGCCATTATCAGGCATTTTGATTTTGGGAAATGTTTTTTTACAGCTTCGAACATCTCTGCCGAGGTTTGCACGTCTACTATTTTTGCCTCGGTAGGTTTTCTAAGATTGGTCGGGGCGGTGATAAGCGTTACCCTGTGCCCGGCTTTAATTGCTGCCCGCGCAAGTGCGTAACCCATTTTACCCGAGCTTGCGTTCGTAATAAACCGAACCGGGTCAATATACTCCCGCGTCCCACCAGCTGTAATAAGAATATTCATTTTGTATAATAACCGCGTAATCCATGATTGCTTAAACTACAGCTAATAGCTAAGAGCTAATGGCTAAGAGCTAAGAGCTATTTTCTCAATAGCAACAATTATATCCCCAGGCTCCGTCATCCTTCCCGGCCCCGTTGTTCCGCAGGCAAGCCTCCCCGTCTCCGGCCCGATCATGGTTACGTTCATGCGTTTCAAAGTTTCGATATTTTTCTGCACCGCCGGGTTTGCATACATGTTCGAGTTCATAGCCGGTGCCACCAGTATCGGTTTTTCCCACGCCCCGCATAGTGTCGTACTTGCAAGGTCGTCGCAGATCCCGTTTGCCATTTTCGCGATGATGTTCGCCGTCGCCGGTGCGACCACGACGATGTCTGCCGATTCGGCCAGGTTGATGTGCTCGATCTTAAACTCCGAAGATGCGATCGGTTTCCACATGCTGGTATGGACCGGCCTTGAGGTTACCGCCTGGAAGGTTAGGGGTTTTATCAGTTTCGCTGCATGTTTTGTGAGGATGCAATCGACCGATGCACAGCGAGCGGCAAGCTTGCTTGCCAGGTCCGCTGATTTATATGCAGCGATCCCCCCTGTCACTACCAGGACTATCTTAACATCTTTGAGACTGTCGTTTTCCCGGTTCATAGCTAAGACCATCTATAGATACTAAACATTTCAAACTGACCGATCGCTCAGTTTGAGTGAGCCTACAATGTTGGCGGTCGTTTTGGTTCGGGTGCTGAAGTGTCGATCTCGATCTTGTCCAGTTTGATCTCTTCGACGACGATCTCCATTGTCGTTTTTCCTTCGGTGTCCTCGATCAGCGGCCTTGCACCCTGGGTAAGCTCGACCATTCTTTTCTGAATAAGAGAGGTCAGTTTGAACCTTCCTCCGACCTTATCCACGATGGCGTTGTTTTTTAGTTCTTCTATCATAATTTGCTCCGTTTAGTTACAGCACTCTTAGTTAAAATTTCACCCTTGCCCGCAGCTATTGCCGGTTGGTTAGTGTGTCCCGTTGATTATTTCCATTATTTCATTGATAGCCTGTTTGAGGTCATCGTTTATTACCATGTGGTCGTAGTATTGCCATGCCTTCGCGGTTTCCTGGCTTGCCGAATCCAGCCGTAATTGAGCCGCCTGCGACGACTCGCCTCGTCCTCTTGAATCTATTCTTTTTTCCAGATCTGTTTTGTGCGGCGGTATAATAAAAACCAATTCGGCGTCGTCGAAAACTTTTTTAACCGCCAGTGCACCCTGAATATCTATTTCCAGAATAACGATCTGCCCGCTTTCGATCGCCTCTTCCACCGGCTGCCATGCCGTACCGTAGTAGTTTCCGAATACCTTTGCGTGTTCCAGAAAATATTCTTCTTTGATCTTTTGCTCGAAATCTTCTTTAGAGATGAAGTGGTAGGTCTCGCCCTCGATCTCGCCTTCGCCCTTTTCTCTTGTCGTCGTCGAGATGCTCAAAAATGCGCCGGATCTTTTGACGACCTCATCGCAGATGGTACTCTTTCCGACACCGGAAGGTCCGCTGATGATAATGAGTTTTCCTTTTTCAATATTACTCATAGCTGAATCCGTATTATTCTGCGTTTTGTACCTGCTCTTTTATTCGGTCGATAGCGCATTTAATGTTTATGACACAGTTGCCTATTTCCGCATCGCACGCCTTGCTTGCTATGGTGTTTGTTTCCCGCAGCATTTCCTGGCAGATAAAATCAAGCCGCCGCCCTGCCGGTTCGCCGCCCCCGCAGCAATTATCAAATTGCACCAAATGCGACCCGAGCCTGTTCACCTCTTCTGCGATGTCCGCTCTTTCTGCGAATATCGCCGTCTCCCTTGCGATAATGTCAGAGTCTATCTCTACTCTTGAAGCCGCAAGAAGTTCGGATACTCTTTTATTTAGCCTCTCCATATACTGTTTTACAACAAGAGGGCTTCTTTCGGCTATGATATCGAGGTTTTCTTTTATGACCTTGCAGTTATTTGCCAGGTCCTGCTCGAGAGCCTTCCCTTCTTCGCTCCTCATGGAGTTGAGCTGGGCAAGAGCACTTTCGCTAATTTCCATTACCGTGTTTTTGAGCTGTTCTTCGAGATTTTCCGGCGGTGTTATCGACCTGGTGATACCCGGCAAAGCCAAAAGGTTTGTAATGTCGATCGTTGTATCGATGCCGGTATCGGCGGCGATGGCTTTGATTTTTTCCAAACAGGCACCGATCGCCCCTTCGTCGATCTCGAACGGCAATTGTCCCGATGCGTTATGTATTCTCAGTGAAAAGTTTACGGTTCCCCTGCTGATACGCTGCCGCAGGAGCTTTTCGACCTGCTCTGCCAGATGCGCAACGGATTCGGGCGTCTTCATATGCAGCTTGAAGTGCCTGTGGTTAACCGTCTTGACCTCGGCGGTATATGTATTACCGTTAAGCTCTTTGGCGGCGCCACCAAAACCTGTCATACTTTTAATCATAGCGAACCCTTTTAACCAGTACTATTCCTGTGCGGGTTTTTCAGCGTTTTCAGTATCATCAGCGGGGATTTGCCCTGCATCGGTCGGTGTTGCATCCTCTTGCGGAACCTGGACGTCACCAACTGGTGTCTGTGTCTGCGGTATCATGGTTGCCCCAGCCGGGTCCGTATCGTCTGAGACCAGGAAGATGCCCATCACGATCGCCAGGAGGAAGAATAGGCCTACAAAGCTGATCGTTACCCAGGTCAGGAAATCGCCGGTTTTTGTACCGAGCAATCCGCCGCCGGTTCCTGCTCCGCCGAATGCGCCGCTCAGTCCGCCGCCCTTGCCCTTCTGGACGAGGATGATAAGGATGAGTATCAAGCAGACAATGATCCATATGGTCATTACGGCGCTCATTAAAAACGAGATTTTTGCAAGTATCCCAAGCATTTTTTACCTCTCAAGTATATATGTTTTCTGTTTATCAGATGGGCAGCTCTAAAAGTTGCTTTTGTTCGTCAAAATGAACTTTTAGAGGTCCCCAGGTACATTTTTACGCAATAGCGTTGATCATAGCCGCAAAATCTTCGACTTTCAGGCTTGCTCCGCCGACCAGTAGGCCGTCTACATCGGGGTTTGCCATCAGCTCAGCGGTGTTTGCAGGTTTTGCAGAACCGCCGTACTGGATCCTTACATTTTCAGCAGTATCGGCATCGTACATTTCTGCGAGTAATTTTCTTATCATCGCATGAACTTCCTGTGCCTGATCGGCGGTTGCTGTCTTGCCTGTTCCGATCGCCCATACTGGTTCATATGCTACTGTGACATTTGCCATTTCCTCAGCGGAAACAGAAGCCAGGCCTGCTTTGATCTGGGTTGTTACGACCTCTGTTGTCTTTTTGGCTTCTCTTTCTTCCAGGAGTTCGCCGACGCAGAGGATTGGCAAAAGGCCGCTTTTCAGTGTTGCCAGGAGCTTTTTGTTGACGATCTCATCGGTTTCGCCGAGGACGTGACGCCTTTCGGAATGGCCGATGAGGGCATAGGTACAGCCGACATCCTTGAGCATGTCGGTGCTGATCTCGCCTGTGAAGGCGCCGTTTGATTCGAAGTAAACGTCCTGGGCGCCGACCTTGATGCTGGAACCGCCAAGTGCATTTGTGACAGTTTGCAGGTATACGAATGTTGGGCAAACTCCTACGTCTACTGTGGTTACGTCTTTTAATGCTTGTGCAAGACCGGCGGCCAGTTCGGCGCTGTATTTTGCATCGTTATTCATTTTCCAGTTGCCTGCGATAAAAGGCTTTCTCATTGTTTCTCCTGACTTGCTTTTCTGGCACATATAATTGTGCTTGTTAAATTGTTAGCCGTTAGCCATTAGCTATTAGCTGTTAGCTGTTATCCTTACGTTTTATTATACTTTTCAATCACAAAAGCCTTATTTATCATACTGATAAGGCCGTTTTTTTGATTTATAACATCTCCGTATTTCTTGGGAAACTTCCCAGTATCGACAGCTGGAGGCAATGTTCTTTTGCTTCGGCGACCGCTTTGGTTACGTTTTCGTCCTGCTTGTGGCCGAGGAAATCTACGAAGAAGCAGTATTCCCATTCTCTTTTTTTGCTCGGTCTTGCCTGTATGTTCGCAAGGTTCAAACCGTTGTCTCTGAAGACATCGAGTACGTCGACGAGTGCGCCTGCTTT
>DAOVIC010000017.1 GCA_030671565.1 Anaerohalosphaeraceae bacterium | reverse complement strand
CGACAGTTCTCACCAGGTGGGTCAGACAGGTACTACCGTACGTCCCAGCCTTTATATTGCAGTTGGTATCAGCGGTGCGATCCAGCATATGGCGGGTATGAGTGACAGCAAGAAAATCATAGCTGTAAACAACGATCCGATGGCGCCTATTTTCAATATCGCTCACTATAAAATAGTTGGTGATCTGAATCAGGTGGTGCCTGCTATGATCAGTGCGATCAAGGAAAAGGTTTAATCAGTATATTATGTTTTCAGGAAGTTTAGGGACGGAATCTAAATAATGGCTAATTTTTACAAAGACAATGACGACATACAGTTTTTATTCAGGCATATGGGTCTGGAAGAACTTGCTAATTTGAAGGAAGAGGGATTTCGGTTTGCCTCAGATTGTGACCATGCCCCAACGGACGCGGCGGACGCTGTGCAGAACTATGAGATGGCGCTCGATTCGGTGGGTCAGTTAAGCGGTAGTTTTATCGCTCCCAGAAGTGAGCATGTAGACAGGCAGGGCAGCACTCTTAACGACGACGGTACTGTCAGTTATGCCGACGGTATTGCCGAGTCACTTGAAGCTTTGGCAAAAGCCGAGATGATGGGTTTTACCCTTCCGCATCGTTTTGGCGGATTGAACTGTCCTGAGGCGGTTTACACGATCGCTATCGAACTGGTTTCGCGCGGGGATGCGTCTCTTATGAATATTTTCGGTCTTCAGGGTATTGCTGAGACCATCAATTCTTTTGCAAGTGAAGAGATCAAGCAGAAGTATCTGCACGATTTCGCCGCCGGTAAGGTTACCGGTGCGATGGTGCTTACCGAACCAGATGCCGGGTCCGACCTTCAGGCTTGTCAGTTGAAGGCTTTTCAGGACGACGACGGTAACTGGCTTTTGCACGGTGTTAAGCGTTTTATTACGAACGGTTGCGGCGAGGTTCTGCTTGTTCTTGCCCGCAGTGAGCCGGACCGCAGCGGCGGGCTTGGTTTGAGTTTGTTCGTTTGCGACAGCGGGCCTACCGTTCGTGTTCGCCGTATCGAGGATAAGCTCGGTATTCACGGTTCACCGACGTGCGAACTTTTCTTTGACAATACGCCATGCGAACTTATCGGCGAAAGACAGCGTGGGCTTGTTACATATGTTATGGCTCTTATGAACGGTGCGAGAATCGGTATTGCGGCCCAGTCAATGGGGATCGCAGAGGCTACTTATCGTGTTGCCCGCGATTATGCCGCAAGCCGGGAACAGTTTGGTGTTCCTATTGAAAAACTTCCGGCGGTTCGCGATATGGTTATCGATATGAAAATACAGATCGAAGCGGGTCGTGCTTTGCTATATGGCACGAGCCGGGTTGTCGATCTTGAGATCGGTTTGGATACGATGCTGCAAAATCCGCCGTCAGACAAAGCCGAAGCTAAGAAAATTAAGAACCAGTTCCGCAAGATCAAACGAATTGCGGCAATGCTTACGCCGATGAGCAAGTACTATTGCTCTGAGATGAGTAACACGGTTGCTTACGACGCCATACAGGTGCTGGGCGGAAGCGGTTTCATGCGTGATTACTCTTGTGAAAGGCTTGCAAGGGATGCCCGTATTACGACGATCTATGAGGGTACGAGCCAGCTTCAGTGCGTTGCGGCTGTACGAGGTGTATGCGGGGGGACGTTCGAGAAATACATTGCGGAACTTGCAGCAATGGAGTACGACGATTCTGTCAAGGATATGCTCGACATACTTGACGGTGTGAGCAAAAAACTTATCGAATCCGTTCCGTTCGTTAAGGATTCCGGAATCGATTACATGGATCTTTACGGTCGTGATCTTGTCGATGTGGCGATCTTTGTTATCATCGGTTACTATTTCTGCAGTCAGGCTTCGAGCAAGGTCGACATGGATGTAGCCGTTGCAGAGAATGGCGAAGAAGGTGCTGTAAAAACAGTCAAGATGGCCGACCGCAAGAAATCTGTCGCACGACGCTATATCACTAAGGGTCAGTCCGAGATGATCGCAAAGCTAAGCGCGATCTGCAGCGGTGATAAGTCAACCTTTAGCGATTATGAAGCCCTGGCAGGGCCGGTTCCCGAAGAAGTCTAAAAATGTCTATTGTTTATTGTCTAATTTCTAATGAAGTATTCGGTCTGAGGGCCGAGGCATTTTTATTTACCGGGGTTTACTAGATGTTTCGTGCAGTCATATTTGATTTTGATGGTGTGATAGCTGACTCAGAACCGTTGCACTTTGAGGCGTTTCGCCAGGTGCTTGCCGGGATGGGAGTTGAGATCGACAAAGAGGTCTACTACTCGCAGTATCTGGGCTTTAGCGATGTGGACTGTATCGAAGTGATGGACAGTAATTTTGGTCTGAATCTCGATCAGGCCGGCCGGGACGAGTTGATGTGTCAAAAGGGGGTTGTATTTGACAAACTGGCAGAAAAATCGAGTACGATAATCGATGGTGCCTCCGAATTTATAGCTATGCTGCGGGCAAACGATGTTCCTATGGCGATATGTTCAGGTGCTCTCTGTCATGAGATCATGGAGGTGCTTGAGGGCAGCGATTTTTCAGATGCATTCGAGGTTATTGTCGCTGCCGACCATGTCAGTAAGGGCAAACCCGATCCGGAGGGTTATTTTATGGCCCTTGAGAAGCTTAACGAGCGAACAAAGCTGGAAATAGATGTTTCTCAGTGCGTTGTCATTGAGGACTCTCATTGGGGCCTGGAGGCTGCCTGTAAGGCTGGTATGCATGCAGTTGGGGTTACAAACACTTATTCAGAGTCAGAACTTGCAGGGTATGCTGAGATCACAGTCGCCAAATTGAGCGATATCAGTATTGATAGTTTGCAAAAGTTATGCGGCTAGGAGTTGCAAGTCCTATCACACCAAGTGTCCGCAGGTCCTGTCATGCCCGTTTTAGGTATCTATGGGGCGGTTTTAGCAGAGTTGACTTGACTTTTTGATAAACGGTGATATACTTTAGTGTTCATCTTTCAGACAGCGATGGAGGTGCAAGTATTCTTGTGGCTGTTAGATGTGTAATTTCCGGGTGGCCTGTCTTTTGACAGTTCCTTTTTTTTGTGCTCTGGGTCTTAACGGATTTGGACTATTGCGGAGCCGGTGTGGCTGTAAGATTTGACGATAATTTAAAAAATCAGATCCGTCAGGCGACAGATATTGTCGAGCTGATCTCTGAATACATGTCTCTGAATCGTAAAGGGAAGGAGTGGGTTGGTGTGTGCCCATTTCACCAGGACCACCGTCCCAGTATGTATGTAAGTCCTGCCAAGCAGATATTTAAGTGTTTTGCGTGCGGCGCAGCGGGTGATTCTTTTAAATTTGTTCAGATGCGTGAAAATATAAGCTTTCCGGAGGCGGTAGAACGCCTCGCCGGGCGTGTTGGAATTCAACTTGAGCATGTAAGTCGTCCGCAGCCTGCAGAGGGCGGTTCTTCGGGGATAGACGGTAAGGGGCTTGCAAAGGTTAACCAGTGGGCCCTGAATCTCTGGAAGCAGAATTTTTCTGATGAACAGAAAGGCCAATCGGCTCGTAATTATCTCGCTGAAAGGCAGATCAGCGATGAATCTATCGAACAATGGGGCCTCGGATTTGCGGTTGACAGGTGGGACGATCTTGTAGGTTTGGCCAAAAGTACGGGTCTGGGCGAAAGATGGCTTTTGGGCGGCGGTCTTGCCGTTGCAAGAGACAATGGCGGTCTTTATGATAAATTTCGTAACCGTCTGATGTTTCCTATTTTGGACGTGACGGGGCGTGTGATAGCTTTCGGCGGAAGAACTCTTGGCGACGATCCTGCCAAGTATATGAATTCGCCTGCGACAGTGCTCTTTGACAAAAGTAATTCTCTTTACGGTCTTGACAAGGCTCGTCACGAGATGTCCTCTTCCGGGACAGCGATTATCGTGGAAGGTTATACTGATGTGATCATGTGTCATCAGTTTGGTGTAACTAACGTTGTGGCTACCCTGGGCACGAGTCTTACCAGCGGCCATGTTCGAATATTGCGACGGTATGCCAAGCGTGTCGTGCTTGTATTTGACAGCGATGTTGCGGGTATGGCAGCTGCAAATCGCGCTCTTGATGTCTGTCTTGCCGAGGGCGTAGATATTTCACTTGCATTCGTAGGCGAGGGCAAGGACCCGTGCGATTTTCTGCTTGCATCGGGTAAGGAAGCTTTTGATAAGGTAGTCGCCGAAGCAACCGATGTCATGGAGTTTAAATGGAACAGGCTTGTCGATAGTTTGGAAGAAAATTCTACGATGGTCGATAAGCGCGGGGCCGTCGAAGAATATTTGCGGTCGGTGGCAGCGGGTATGCAGGGACAAAGGGCGTCGAATTTGGTCGATGACGGATTACGCCTTAGCAGGCTGGCAGAGATGCTTTCGATGGACAAGAACGAAGTGAATAAACAAATCAAGCGATTTATGAGAAGCCCCGGCAGCGGGAACTCAGGGTATAGCGTTGCCAACAGCAAAGTTGTAAGTCTTGATCTGGGCAGCGGGTATCTTGCCGAGGCGCAACGTGAAATACTCGAGGCGTTGCTTGCCGAGCCGGCTCTTTTCCAGAAGGTTCGTGGGGTTGTAAAATCGCAGGATTTTGATGTGGAGGTGCTGAGTGAAGTGGCAGAGGCGTTGTTTGGTGCTCTTGAAGAAGATGAAAAGTCTGAGATAGGCGATGTTCTGGTAAGGATCGAGTCGGTTGAAGGCGGACAGGCTGCAGTTTTATTGGCTCAGCGCGGAGAGAAGAAGGGCAATTGCGAGCAGATGCTGCAAGGGGCATTAAATGCTTTTGACCGACACAGGTATGAGAGAAAGATCACCGAGGTGAAAGCGTCATTGCGAGACGATGAAACAGAATCTCTTCGGAGGCTTACGGAATCTTTGCGGATCTCAAAGAGCTGAGTTTGCAAGAGATATCAGGTGTAAAAATAGAATATGCCAAATAGAAATTATGTTAGTTAACAGTTTTTGAAAATATATATAAGGCGTCAAATGGCAACAAAAAAGAAAACAAAAAAAGCTGTCGCGAAAACCAAGTCTGCTGTTGTTGGCGAGCTGAAAGTAACTGATGATGATGTGACAATTCTCGAAGTTGAGGAAGTTGACGGTGTGGTTTCAGATGGGCATGAAGATCTGGCTGATATTGGCGAAATAATACAAACGGAAGCTGCTAAGGATGTAAAAAATCGCAACAGTGCGAATGTAAAGCAGCCTTTCACGCCTCCTCCTGTCGACCATAAAGCAGCGAAAGAAAAGATCGATGCTCTGATCGAAAAAGCTCGTAAGAACGGGTACATCACCTACAACCAGATGAACGAGGAATTGCCGGATGACATAGTTACGCCGAGCTATCTTGACAGTCTGCTCATGTCACTAGACGAGATGGGTATACAGATCCTCGACGAATCTGAAGTGAAGAAATTTGTCGAGGAAGATTTTGCAGAGAGCGTCCAGCTTATAGCCGGTAAGAA
Organism: Anaerohalosphaeraceae bacterium; assembly: GCA_030671565.1. The sequence continues at coordinate 10,494 of DAOVIC010000017.1, read as the reverse complement.
GGCCGGAAAGAATGACAAAGCCCTGGAAGATACCCTTGCCGGTACGGAGGTTAAGCGAATTGACGATCCTGTCAGGATGTATCTTACGCAAATGGGCGAGATCCCTCTGCTTACGAGGGCCGAGGAGATCAGTCTTGCCCGAAAGATCGAACTGGCACGTCTTGCGTTCAGGCGAAAGGTTCTTGAGAACGATTACTGTGCTCGTAATGCTATAGAAATTCTTCAGCAGGTTCACGAGGGTTCTTTGCCGTTTGATCGTACGATGAAAATGTCCGGAGCCGAGCACCTGGTGCGTTCGGTAGTGAAAAATCGTCTTCCGAGGAACATCGAGACGGTCACGAAACTGCTGGATAAAAACGAAGAGATATTCATCAGAGACAAAGACATCGAGGATATTTCAAAAGTCAAGGAAGGTGTCAAGCAGATACATCGTAACCGTCGCAAGATCGCTACACTGCTGGAAGAGCTGAGTCTTCGTACAAGCCGTATCCAGCCGATGATGAAGAAACTTCAGAACATCTGCGATAAGATGCGTCAGCTTGATAGTATGATAGAAAAGGGTCCGACCCGCGATTATATCGAGGAAGATCTTGTGGTAATGGCTCAGGAGATCAGCGGATTACAGGGTCTGGTTCTTGAAACACCTAAGCATTTGAAGCGACGGTTAAAGGTGATCCAATCTGTCTTCGCTCAGTATGAAGAGGGCAAGCGAGAGCTTTCGGGCGGTAATCTTCGTTTGGTGGTTTCTATCGCCAAGAAGTATCGCAACAGGGGTTTGAGTTTTCTGGATATTATTCAGGAGGGTAATACCGGCCTTATGCGTGCGGTCGATAAGTATGAGTACCGTCGCGGTTATAAGTTCAGCACATACGCTACCTGGTGGATCAGGCAGGCGATAACGCGGGCGATCGCCGATCATGCCCGTACGATCCGGATCCCTGTTCATATGATCGAGACAATGAGCAAGCTTCGCACTATAAGCAAGAACCTGCTTCAGGAACTTGGTCGCGAGCCTACTATCGAGGAGATCGCAAAACTGGCCGAGATGAGCGTTTCTGAGACGCGTCGCGTTATGAAGATATCGAAGCATCCGTTTAGTCTTGACAGACCGATCGGCGAAAGTGAAGACAGCTATTTCGGTGATTTTATCGAGGACGACAGCGTTGATTCTCCGGTGCAGTCGGCCACGCAGGAGATGCTTAAGGACAGGATCGAAAGCGTTCTTAAGACTTTGACGTACCGTGAGAGGGAGATCATTAAGCTGCGGTACGGAATCGGCGATGGTTATACTTACACGCTTGAGGAAGTTGGCAGAATATTTAAGGTTACCCGTGAGAGAGTTCGTCAGGTGGAGGCGAAGGCTATTCGCAAGCTTCAGCACCCGGTTCGATCGAGAAAACTCGAAGGGTTCCTCGACAACAAAACAGCGTAAGTGGTTGGGCAAAACAGTCAGTTGCTTTTGAGGTTTTTTATTCGGGGCAGCTAAGTACGATGATCACAAAATAAAACCCCCTGTTACCGGCAAGGTGCAGGGGGTTTAAAACTGGGGTACTAGGATTCGAACCTAGACAAACAGATTCAGAGTCTGTCGTGCTGCCATTACACTATACCCCAATTTGGGTTTTGTCCTGATCGAGGATACTTTAGCGTTATTGGGGCGCTTTTGCAAGTGGTTTAGTGACAAAGTTCGTTTTTTTGGATCTAAAAGCGTAATTTTTGGTCCGTCTTGCATCAATTTGTCCGTCAGGGCCGTTACGCTTATTTGACTTTTAAGTTTATTTTACAGATAATAACCCTCTTGCTCCAGCAGGCAGTTACTTATGCTAAAGATCGGTAATATAGAACTTGAGATGCCTTTTTTTCAGGCTTCTCTCAGTGGTTACACTGATGAGGCCATGCGAAGTGTTGCGCGCAGGTTCGGGTCGCCGCTTACTTTTACCGGTGTGATGCTTGACAAGACAGCAGCCTGCGCGAAGGCGAGGCGTTCGCTTGGTCTTAACGTTGCCGAAAATGAAAATCCTGTTGCCGCTCAGATAATGGGGGCCGGTCCGGAAATGATGGCAAAGGCGGCTGGTGCACTGGAGCAAACGGGGTTTGATATTATCGATCTGAATATTGCCTGTCCGGCTCCGAAGGTTCTTCGACGTCAGCGTGGCGGGTATCTGCTTAAAGATCCCCAGCTGGTCCGCGATATATTTCTTGCCGTCCGCAATGCAGTTAAATGCCCTGTTACGATGAAATTGCGTGCCGGTTATGGAACGGGGGAAGAATCGCGTGATAAGTTTTGGCAGATATGTGAAAATGCAAGTAACGATGGCGTCGACGCACTTGTAGTTCATGGGCGAAGTGTTTGTCAGTTGTATCGTGGGCGGGCCGACTGGGAGATCATCGGTGAAGTTAAACAGCGGTTTCCGGACATGAAAGTTGTCGGCAGCGGTGATGTCTACGAAGCCGAAGATGCGATAGAAAAATTGGCCGCCTACAAACTCGACGGGGTGTTGGTGGCACGCGGGGCTATCGGTAATCCGTGGATATTCAGTGATCTTAAAGCTTTGTGGCAGGGGGGTAGTAAACCTGAGCCTCCTACACTTGCCGAGCAGGGTGAGGTGATGCTTGAACATTATGAGATGATAGCTTCGAGGCGCAGAAACGTTAAAGGGGTGAGGTATTTTCGTAAATTCGCAGCGAGGTACTGCAAAAGGCATCCTGAAAGAAAAAAGGCACAGCTTGCAATTACGGCTGCAAAAACAGGCGAGCAGCTAACCGAAGCTGTCAAAAAATGGTTCAGTGTGTAATTCAAACTGACCTATCAGTCAGTTTGAATTATTAACCATTTAGATCGCGTTTTGCGAAGATGGTCAGGCCCGTTGCGAATGTTATAAAACAGTAAATGAGCGACATGGTTATCATCTTCCAGACTTCAGGTGACCATTGATAGTCCACTCCCTGGGCGACCTGGTTGAAGACCCGCCATGAAAAACCTATATACCTTGTAAATATGTAAGAATCGATGCCAATAATATGTTTGGTAAAATCGATCACATAAATCGTTCCTATCGTAACTGCGACAGCCTGACCGGGCTTTCTTACTATTGTTGAAACGAAAACGCCAAAGGTCACAACAGCAGCCAGCGGAATCCAACTCAAAAAGAAGGCAAGGGTGAGATTTCTCATAACTTCCTTTTGGCCATATATGAGGCCCATCGAATCGGCTACATCGCCAAATTTATAATTCAGCAGTCCCAGGCAAATCGATACAGCCAAAGCGGTAATTAACATAACACCTGTATAGAGCATTCCGGTTAATACTTTTGCAAGGTAAAACTCCCAGCGTAATATCGAAGTAGACAGAATCGTTCTGGCTGTTCCAAACCCGGTTTCTTCGGCGATGAGCATCGTGGAAAATATTGCTATAAAGATCAGACCGATGTCGGTGAAAACCAATTGCATCGATAGGCTTACAAATCCCCATGCGTTGAGGTTTTCCGTATTTGTTTCTTTGGTTACGATGTAAGCCAGCACGCAGATCAAAAATGCAGCAAAAAGGCCGAAATAGGGCAATTTGGTGCGTACAACTTTGGTTAGTTCGTTGCGTAATAGCGGCATTACCATACTAGACATTGTTATTTTCTCCTGTTACCGAAAGGAAAAACTCCTTCAAAGTCTTTTGTCTGGGCGTAAGAGCAGCGATTTTATATCCCTGGTTCCGCAAAAAGTCGCCGAGCCAGACCGAGTCTTTATTTGCCAATGTAATTTCAAGGCAGTCATCAGATAAGCTTTTTACTTTTACGATCGCTTCTTCATTTACCAGTTTACTATTATCCGGCGGTGATCCTCTGAAAGTAACTTGTATTATCTTGTCATGGGGAGCCAGGATGTCTTTTACTTTTCCCGAAGCGATCAGGCTGCCGTGGTTGATGACGAAAACTTTGTCGCAGTATTCTTCTACCTCATAAAGAAGATGGCTGGATATGAATACTGTCAGCCCATCGTTTTTGATCCTTTCTCGCAGGAAAGTTAAAATTTCTCGTGTTCCTTCCGGGTCCATGCCGTTGGTCGGTTCGTCGAGTATTAACAACTTCGGTTTGCCGACCATTGCCATGCCAAGGCCAAGCCGTTGTTTCATTCCCTGCGAGAAGGCGGCTACTTTGTCTTTTCGTCTGTCAAAGAGGCCGATCCTTTCGAGAATCTCGTCGATTTCATTTTTTGCATCATTGCCCCGCAGGCGTGCCATCAATTCCAGATTTTTACGTGCCGATAGATACTCATAGAATGAGGGTCTTTCTACCATGGTACCGACATGACGTGTCGCCTCTTTGAAGTCTTTCCATACATCATGGCCAAATATCTGTATTCTCCCTGCCGATGGCCGGACCAGTCTTGATGCCATGTAAAGTGTGGTGCTTTTACCGGCTCCGTTTGGACCGAGGAAGCCGACCATTTCTGACGGATGGACCTCTAAAGACAAGCGGTCCACCGCTCGGATCTTGCCGAACGACTTGCAAAGATCATCCAGGCGTAGAGCTATATCATCGTGATTCACTAATAGTACCTTTCTTTTTGGAAGCTTCGGACAGAAACACGGTTATCCGCCCCTTTTCATTATCTACAAAATAAATGTCGGATGCACCATCGTTATTAAGGTCTTCCAGGGAAATTCGTCCTTCGGCGGGTACTTCAAGCTGCAAACTGGGTTCTTTGTCATAATTACCCGAAGCCGGTGAATTTAGAAAAATATCAAATTGAGTTTGGCTACGTTTGACGATCAGATCCTTTTGGCTGTCAGCATTAAAATCACCGTCAAAGGTTATCATGTCCACGGGATGGTCATTCAGCGGCAGTAAAGTAGTGACATCAATCTTGATGTCGGCTTTGTTTGTATATCCCTTTGTTTTTTTAAATTTCCGTATTGAAATTATAAATTGCGTGCCTTTTGAGACCGCCATTTCTACTAAACTGCTGGCAGAAAGCGGTATGGATTTTAACTCGGCAAGTACAATTTCTAAAACGCCGTCGTTGTTAATGTCGTTGAGTATTGAAAAAGAACGGTTTCCCCAATCTATTGGAAATCCGCGGCATCTAAGGACGTGGTTTGGTTTTTCGGGTAGTTTACCGTTTTCCTGTCGGATAAACACCATGATATTCGTTTTACAGTCGACATCTCCAATAATGTGAAATAAGAGAATATCTTTTTTGCCATCACCATTTATGTCTTTTTTTTCAATATTGTATCGCCAAAAGTTGTTGTCTTTTTTTATTCTTTCAATTGCTTTTTTGAGGTATTCATTTTCGTATTCCGGTTCCTTCTCTTTATCTTCCTCCTCTTTTTCCCGCGTTTTCGTTGTTATATGAAGATGACTCAACTTCTTAGAACCGATCATCCACCCATTAAGGTCGTGTTTTTCGATTGATCTTTCGAATTTGTGTTCGATCTTTCTTTCGGGTTTGATTTGATAGTTCTCATCGCAATTGTAGATAACCGTATGGTCAGAGAAAACAACTGGGATAGCGTGTTTTGAATTTTTTGCAGATTTACGCAAATGGTTAATAATTGGTGAGTGGTTTTCTGGGAAGACCTGTTTTGCCCTGATCAGCTTTTCTGGTTTTATTTCAAATATCCCGTTATTCTGGCGGTAGTACACCAGTCCCTGGGATGTCGAGATCAACATTTCCTTGCCAGGATGTTCGCTGATATCAAATAACGTAAACCACATTGTATTCTTTGGAAACGTTATGGTTTGTGTTGGGGTTTCCGGGAAACCCCGGCTACTCTGGATATAGGTAAATGCTTTTTCTTCATTTTGAATAAGTATTAACAGGTCAGTCAGGCCATCACTATTGACATCTTCCCACTGTTCCCACAATTCGAAAGAATCTCCCTTTGAAGTTTCAATGGTTTGTTGTTTAAAAACGGGTGTATTTTGGGCAAAGACAGTGGCGGCAAGTAATAATAAAAGAACAACCTGTATTACCTTATGTTTCATTATTTATCTTTTCTTGCTGAGAAAAACATTAAATTTTTTGCCTGAAACCATCAGGTCGCTTATGCCGTCTTTGTTAAGGTCTTTGGCAATAATATTTTCGGCGTGTTTTATGTTGAAGTGCATATTCGCTTTTTTACTGAAGCCTTTTTTTCTTGAGATAAAGAAGTATACCGAAGCTTTATCCGCTTTGTCTATTACGAACAAGTCATTTTTTCCATCGCCATTAAAATCTCCGTTCAGATTCATTCGGTTTTTTACTCTGCTGCCGCGAGATGTAAAGAATGGGCCGCGGTAGGGCAACTGAACAGATATCTTGGTTTCAAAGTTGGGGTTTTGCTCAAAGCCGTCTCCATCGTAAAAATGAAACCGCAGGGTGTGATCGAGTTTTTTTGCGGTTATTGCCTTCTTTATGCCTTCTCTGCTGTCAAACTGACCATAACCCAGGACCAGGTCGATGAATCCGTCACCGTCAATGTCAACCATAGGCATCGGAGCCGTCCAGTCACTTTTTCTGAAAATGTATTGGGGCTTTTCGGGGATATTTCCATTTGAATCGGCAAGGAATATTTGTACAACAACCTTGCCGGAATCGGCACCGGGAATAAAACCCGGTTCTCGCAGCCAGTTATTTTTTATAATATCGACATTTCCATCTTTGTTAATATCCCGGATACATGTCCATTTTCGCCGATCCCATTCATTTTCTTCATAAGACTGTGACAGTTTTAACGAGAAGGCCCCCTCATTTGTTTGAAAGTAAATGTTGCATCGGATCTTTCCGTTGTTACTTTTGAATACGATCAGGTCATCGAGACCATCATCGTTCAAATCGTCAATAGTCATGTTCAGAAGGTGCACTTTGGTATACCCTGCTGTTTTGCGCGGTCCCCATATCCGGTTGTCGGAAATATCCTGCAATGAAAAATCTCGCTCCCACTGATTGCCGTGCCTGAACACTTCCACGCCGTCTTCCGTAGGAACAAAAATTATCGGATAATCTCCTGATGTCCTGGCCGACAATTGATAAAAGAACATCTGTGGATCTTCGGACATCTGTGAATCTTCATCTATTCCAGGTATTACGGTCCTGCGGTTGATTATCTGCATTTTCACAGGCGGTGTGGTCCTGTCGGTGAAGGTAAGAGTTGAAACTCCGTCCTCGTTCATCACAAGGATCTTTCGCCCGGACAGTTTTCCAAACTCAGCATCCCAGATAACCGCCGGTTTATCAGTAGGCGAATAGATCAAATCCGGTTTATTACTGAAACCTGCCTTGGCATCCTGAAAGAAAAAGATAAGATTCTCCGCGCCCTTGGCGATAATATCATCCAGACCATCACCGTCAAAATCAAAATACAGTATATCTCTTATTTCTGTATCAAGCTCATAGGGCTTAAAAACCGGCTTTGCCCCAAAGGCTTTCAACGGCAATCCGCCGGCCACCAGAAAGCAAACGAGAAGAAACAAAATTTCACATTTCGCTTTTTTCAAAAAACAGCCTCAAATAGACATCGCTGATTTTGATATTTTACAGGATTTAAACACAAAAAGCACAATGTTTTAAGATTTTTCTTATTACTTGCCGAAGTCTTGTTGCACTTATGAGTTGAATAAACATTTTGATACAACTCTTTAAATTAACCGTTTAGTCCGATAATTGCGGTGGGCGTGCGGGTTGCGTTCAAAATTATTCATTCCAAATCTTTCGGTTTCATTGGTTTACGGAGTTTTTTTTAGGTTAGGTCCGAGAAAAAGTTCCATTATGTTTATGAGATCGCACTGGGTTTTTTACTGTGTAATTCCTGCCTAAAAACCCTTTCTGTGCTTTGGCATACAGGCTTTTAATTCGTATATTTTAACTGTGGCAAGAAGAAACATACTGATTTGCAACACGTAATAGTATTAGAAGTTTAAAGGAATATACGATGAGTCCGAAAACAACAGCAGTTCACGTAACACATGAAGCAATCGGGAAAATTGGCGGTATCGGAGCTGTCCTTGAGGGTCTTTTCACAAGCCGTAGCTACCTCGACGAGATAGGCAGGACGATACTTATCAGCCCGCTTTTCACGATAGACGGCGATGTTACGAGCCGGCTTGGCGACGATGGAGAAGTTCTTTACTCCTCTATTGACGGACTTATAAACACCAGCTATTACGCAAGCTTTAAAAATATCGAAAAAGAATTCAACGTAAATATAGTATACGGAAGACGTACGTTCGTAGATCCTCTTACCGGTTTGAAAAGTTCTCCCGAGGTTTTACTTATCGACGTGTCTCGCATGGAGGAGGCGCCAGTAAATAGCCTTAAAGAAGGGATGTTCCGTCAGTTCGGAATTCGCAGCGACCTTTACGAGCACCTTTGGGATTACGAGCAATGGGTTCGTCTGGGACCTGCTGCGATAGCCGCAATTAAAGCGATAGGTGGTATGGAAGCCGAAAATGACACGATAGTTGTTGCTCATGAATTTATGGGTATGCCTACCGCATTAGCGGCACGGCTCGACACCTCGTGTGATTTCAGGACGGTATTTTATGCTCACGAAGTTGCGACCATGCGTCCTATCGTAGAGAAAAATCTTGGCCATGACACGATGTTCTATAACGTCATGAAAACGGCTCAGGAAAATAATCAATTCGTGAACGAAGTTTTTGGCGATCAGACTCATTTCTTCAAGCATGTCCTCGTTGAAGCATCGAGGTATTGCGATAACATTCTCGCCGTTGGCGACTATGTCGTTGAAGAATTAAGGTTTATGGCACCTGAGTTCAAAACTGCCGATATAGATCTTACTTATAACGGAATACCTGCTTACGAGATAAGTCTCGAAGATAAGAAGCGGTCGAAATCGCTGCTACAGCAATATTGTAATAATCTTCTCGGTTTTACGCCTGACTTTGTTTTTTCTCATGTAACTCGCATGACACTCAGCAAGGGCCTTTGGCGTGATTTGAGAGTACTTGAGCATATGGACAAGGAATTCGATGCACAAGGTCATACAGCTGTTTTACTGATTCTTAGCACGGAGACAAGTAAGCGGAGAAACCGTGACATTTATGAAATGGAGGAGAAATATAAATGGCCTGTTGCGCATCGCGAAGGAATGCCCGACCTTTCAGGCGGTGAGGCGTCTTTCTATGTTGGTTTGCAGGAATTCAATGCAAAAAGCCGTAATGTCAAAGTGATCCTTATCAATCAGTTCGGATTTGATCGTCAATGTTGCGGTTCGCGAATGCCTGAAGAGATGGAGTTTATGGATATTCGCAAGGGTAGCGATGTCGAGTTCGGCCAGAGCATTTACGAACCCTTTGGGATCGCCCAACTCGAACCTCTCAGTTTTGGTGGAATATGCGTTGTTTCGAACGTCTGCGGATGTGCAGGATTTGTTAACGCAGTTACTGATGGAAATCCTGTGAAAAATGTTATAGTTGCCGATTACACGGACCTGGGAAGCGATACGGGGCACGGAGACATTGAGGATATGCTTCGTATAAACCTGTACAGACGTGATTCTATCGAGGATAATATTAGCGAAAAGATAGCTCTCGAGTTGTGTGCGAGATTGCCTCGCAACGACGATGAGACCGATCAGTTGATACAAAGCGGATACGATCTTGCAAAGCATATGAGCTGGGATGCCGTTGCTGAAAACTATGTTCTGAAAAGTTTTCGCAAAGCTATGACGTCGAAGCATTACAAGGAAGTGTATCTCTAAGATTAAAAAACTGCTAAAAACAGATAATTGAAATCAGGACCGTCGGGGGGGGCGGCCTTGGTTTCATATATGCTGGGCACAAGTGCCCGTTGTTGAGGGCCTATTGACTGAATAGATGAAACCTATGAGGCTATTCAGTTGTTTCCGGCGTCTCGACCTCTTCCAGCAAGTCCTCCTTCGCCTTTGTCATATTTTCCGCGGCGTATGAAGTTATTTCGTATATCCAGCCGGCATGCTTTGTTGCGAACTTTATAGCCGCATCACGAGCGAGTAATTTTGCCTCTTTCGCCTTTAGCTCTTCCTCTGTCTCCTTGCGTTTGGCTTTTTGTACCGGCGCCGTATCCGTAAAATCAGCCGTTACTTTCACAAAATACTTTTCATTCTTTTCGGCGATATCTACCGTATAAACGGTCGAGTCCTTCATTTCGCATACAAAGCTTTTTGCGAAATCAAGTCCTGCTTCACTCTTTAGAACATCGTTTGCCTGCAGATATGAAATTGCGGTCAGTATTCCGGCGGTGTCTCCTTCTTTCAGTGTTCTGCCTTTGTCAAGCGGTTTCAGGGTGATTCTGCTGTCTTCACCGGTCACTAATTTATAACTTTCCTCTTGCGATGTTACCGTTACCGATACCACGTCATCACGATTGACAGCCCCGGTAATATTTTTGTCAATATAGTTCATGGCGTTCATATTGATCGAAGTGTTATCAAGTGTGACATAAACATCGTTACTGCCTGTAAGCTTTACATATGTTCCTTTGCCCTGTTCCTTTGTATGGCCGATCAGGATACTT